>CAZAIZ010000157.1:0-1845 GCA_964485275.1 uncultured Pedosphaera sp. | reverse complement strand
CTGCCTCCCGGCGAGCATACCCTGCAATTGGTGTTCGCAGATTTCGCACACATTCCACACAACCCTCCGGTTGTTTCCAAAAAGATCACCATTAAGGTGGAAGCCAACGGTAAAAAGAAATAATTCCCGGCAACCAATCCAATGTAGGCGGGTCTTCGCCCGCCTTTTTTTATTTTTCCAACTGAACCAGTCTCCAGCCCCAGAGAAAACAAATGGTGCCAAAAACAATGAAGAGGATTCCGACTGCACCAATGGAAGTCAGCGTGTTGGCGTTGGCATCAACCCCCCTACTCAGAAGAAGAACTCCCACTATAAAGAGCCCGGCCCCACTATTGCGCATGCGGGTATTGGCGGCATGACGTTTTTTCTCACGCACCGAGCGGCTCTGCTCTTGATCATCCCAATTTCGAGGTTGGGCCATTGCCCCCGCACAGCGGGGGCACTCTGTTCGTGTCCCTGATACCGGGGAACCACATTGGGGGCATTTGAGCGTGTGCGCCACGACCCATAGCCTAGAGCGAACACAACCCTTAAGCCAATTAACCGGTCCTCTAAGAAAAGCCTAGTTATTCACAATCCGGTACAGGAATTGCTCTGTAGTCCTTAGACACCAGTTAATGAAAAGGTGCCTTTGACGCCAAATATGGCTGTTAACATGAGAAAACTGCTAAATAACGGCTTTTTTGCCGTCACAGCGAGCCTCTGCGGGCTGCTCATGGGGTCCGCAGGGTGCTCAGCCCCTAGTATCATGGTTGAAGCATACAAAGAAGCTGGTGCCAGTGTAATCGAGCAAATCCAAAAATTGGCCCCCGGGAGGTCTTCCCGACCCGTCCAACAAAAAATCCCCCGAAAGCTGCTCAAGAATTATCCTCGTTCGGTTCACCCACAATTTCTGGCGAGGCTGGATGAAAACCGTCAAGTCCTTGCCCAGCCCACCGGTATGAGCGGGTCCATACCCACCGACTCCCTCAACCAGGACGACCTATGGCAAACAGCCCTGTACTACGCCATCAAACCCACCTCGCGGGACTACAGCTATCTACCTCCAGTCAGCGAAATCACAGACGCCAATTTTGGGGCCCTGACCTACAAGGTCGATTCGGCTACGGGCACCACCGAAATACTGCCCGCAGCCTTTGAAGATGAACCCTACACTGGACAGGTAATCATCGATAACAAAAATGGCACCCGCCAACTTGTAGCCTTTATCAAAAACGGTCGACTCACCGAACTAGGAACACTCTGGGACTTGAATGGCACACAGATGCTTGCCCAAAATCATTATGATGAACTTGGTTTTGTCGCACAAGCGATGGTTTGGGACACTGACGGAACACTCATGGCTCAAAGCCCGCCTGCCGATGGCAAAAAATCATTAAAAAAGGGGGAAATTCTGGTTACCCAATCAGAAGTGCGCGGCGAATTCATCTACGAACGAGCTAATGATGCAAAGATCGCAAGCCTTACAGGACAAATCGAGGCGGCAACCGATCCAGATGAAAAGACCCGATTGGAAGGGGAGTTACTTGATTTACAACTGGCAGCGGGCACCCCTTTCTCCGGCACCGTGGTGGAGTTTTGGGATGAGGAGCGCACTCAAAAGAAGCGTGAAGAACCGGTGCAAGTTGGCAAACACAATGGAACGGCCATCTGGTGGTACGCGAACGGCACAAAACAATTTGAAGCAGAATATCTCAAGGGCGTTCCACAAGGCCGCACGGCATGGTATCGGGAGGACGGCTCACTGGAATACGAGGGATTCTGGGAGAACGACAAACTCCTGCGGGCCACAACCTGGGACGCGACCAATCAAAAAACCGGGGATGTAACTGCGGGCAATGGCAC
>CAZAIZ010000156.1:0-4699 GCA_964485275.1 uncultured Pedosphaera sp. | reverse complement strand
GAGAAATCAGTGTTACAAAGATCGTTGAGCCAATGATGATGCCAATTGTGCCCCAGTCGATCATTACAATATATGAGGGGATTGAGTGCGCTGAATCTCCGCCGTGGCTGACTGCATCAGTGAGGTGTTTCTGAATGTTTGTATCCGAGAATCCCAAAAGAAGGGCTATGCCTGATCCCAGTAGTACCAGAATAGCCTTATTGATCTTTTCCAGGGCCAGCATACCTAAAGTTACAGCCAGAAGCAGGCCGAATACATATTTGGGATCGGTTTTGAAGTGATGAAGCATCACGGCACAAACAGCAGTTACAGCAATTACGGCAATCGTAACGTGCAAAGGATTGTGTAATTTTTTCGCAGGTGGGGTTTCTGTGGCTTCGCTCATGATAGTTTCTTACACAATCAGCAGTGGGGTGGTTCGTAATTCCACGGCTATTGAATAGGCGGTGGCGTTCATAGCTTGTTGATCTGGGTCGTGAGCCTTGACGACAACCAAATCAGCCTTGTGTTCGTCAACAGCTTTGCGGTACTCGTCCAGCTGCAGGCCGTGGGAGATGTGCTTGATTACCTTGATGTTTGACAACTCATGACTGAGGGCTTCTCCAACAGAATCAATATAGGCAGAAGGTTCATTCAACAGCTGTGTTCGTATGGTCTCGCGTGCAACATCTGTATCGATTTCGGGAATTTTACTGATGATTTCCATATAACGATCAAAAACCGCATCATCCTCAATGTGGGTAAGGTGGAGAGTGCCTTCGGGGAGGGTCATATGAGCGGCATGATTGACCAGACAATCTTCTCCTGTCAGATGATCATTAATTGCCATCACGTTAGCAGTGTTTTTCATGGCGTGTTCAGGGACACCTTCGCGATCCGGGTGAGGCATGATCGCTACGGGTGGTTCGGTTGCCTGAATTAAAACGTCCAGATGTTCTCCGAGACTGTAGGGCCACCGCCATGCTTCACTGTGTAAATGGCGATAGGTAATGATTAGGTCGGGCTTTTTGCTTTCAACGATATCAAGGAGTTCCTTGACAGTTGAGAAGTCTCCTTTCCCCAGAACATCCCATGGGCCTTCCATCTTCGTGAAAAACGACTTGGAGCTTTCCATATATCTGACCGCGCCTTCGCTCTCAAGATCTGTTATGATCAGGGCATTATTGAGCACAGGAGGTTTGTATTGAAAAACGGTTTTGGCAGCGGCGTTGAAGACGCTGGCAAACTGATCGACCGAACTCATGGATGGATTGTCTCCAGTCGACCGGCTTTGCTGCAAGGCAATTCGATTCCAAAAATGACTGGTGTTTATAGTGAGCCTAATCCGGTTCCTGCTGAGTGAGGCAGTGAAAAGAGCCCTGACCCCAGATTAAGTCAGTCGAATCAATTGCCACGATCTCACGACCGGGGAATGCTCTACTGAGTATGTTAACTGCTGCCTCATCTTTGAGGTCATGAAAAACTGGCAGGAGAACGACAGAATTACCTATGTAAAAATTGGCATAACTTGCCGGGAGTCGTTGGCCTCTAAATCTAACGGGTCCCGGCATTGGCAGTTCAATGATATTTAGGTTGGTTTTTTGCAGGCGGTCTAAATTTGACTTCAAAGAGGTGTAATTGATGTCTTGGGCGTCTTCTTCGACCGCAGTCAACACGGTGTTGACATCAATGAAGCGCGTCATGTCATCGATGTGTCCATCAGTATCATCTCCGACGATGCCTTTCTCCAACCAAACGATATTGGATACGCCCAGCATCTTGCATAACTGGCCCTCGATTTGATGGTGCGAAAGCTCCGGGTTTCGGTTTGGGTTAAGTAGGCAGCTTTCAGTAGTGATTAGGGTTCCGGTTCCATTTACTTCTATGGAACCACCTTCAAGCACCATCCCTCCATCAAAGCATTCGATGCCACGAGTATTGGCAATCTGCTCAGGAATACGGTTATCCAAGTCATAAGGTGGATATTTATCTCCCCAAGCATTGTATTTCCAGTTGATGACGGCCCGTTTGCTTTTGTTTTTTACAAATATCGGGCCATGATCTCGGCACCACGGTTCATAGGCTTGATGATGGTAAAATTCCACATTGCTGTTTAGAGCATGGTGTTCTGTTAACTGCTTTCGGACTTGGTCCTCCATTTCACTATCCCAAACATTAATGAACACCTTTTCTCCCGCGGATAGTGCGTGCACCATTTTCGACATCACCGGAGGGATGCGTTCGTAAATACCGGGGAAACTAATGCATTCGGGGCGAGGCCATGTTAGCCACGTCCCGATGTGAGGCTCCCACTCGGCCGGCATTCGGAAGCCGAGTTGGGTTGGGCTGGTCAGGGAAGGTCCTCCTTCAAGGCAGAGGTTAGAAGTGTATACCACTGTTCATGGGACAGGTCGATTTGATCGGCTTCAGCCAATTCACGAATGCGAGAGGGCTTAGTGGATCCTATAATTGGGATGATACCAGAGGGATGTTTTAGCAACCACGCCAGTGCAACTGTTGGACGACTTGCGCCGAGTTCACGTGCAAGGGAGTCCAGTCGTCTTCGTATTTTGATGGGTTTGTACTTTTCCTGTGAAGGAAGGACATTGCTTTTGCCGTTGCCAAGATAGCCGCCTGCCAGCGGGCTCCAGGCCATTGGGGTGATCTTATGTTGTTGGCATTGATCCAACGTTCCATCTTCAAATGGGGCCAATTGGAGCAGACTGATTTCGATTTGATTGACGATCAGGGAATCCTTAAGCGCACTTTGAAGGAGGCTTACCTGTGATGGCCTGAAATTACTGACCCCAAAGTGCTTTACCTTGCCGGTCTTTTTAAGCTTGGCAAAGGCCTTGGTGACTTCATCTGGGTCCATCAGCCAGTCCGGCCTGTGTAGTTGGTAGATGTCCAAACAATCCGCCCCCAACCGTTGCAATGAATTTTCACATGATTGGATAATGTAATCTGCAGAAACATCATATCGATAGGGCTCGCTGGATTCAGGAATGCGGATGCCGCATTTGGTGGCGATTACGGCGGATTTCTTCAGGCTCTTGGATTGTTTAAGTGCCAGCCCAAACAGTTCCTCGGATACTCCTTCACAATAAATATCGGCCAAATCAAAAAGGGTGTATCCGGTTTCGTGAGCAGCCAATATTGCTTTCAGGGCTGATTCGCGGGCTTTGGCGTTTACCTTTCGAGCCTCCCAGGTGCCTGCAATACGCCAGCAGCCAAAGGCTAAACGTGATCCCTTCAAAGTACTTTTACCAATTCGGACTTCTTTCATTGGAGCAGGCGGGCGATGCTAGATGAGCTTTAACCTTCGGGCAAAACAAAATCATGCGTGAACAGGGTGCACTTGCCTTGGAATAGTCTTTGGGCACAATATTTCTTGTGGCAGGCAAACGTGAATGGATCAAGGCCGTGTTCGCCGGTTTGGTTTGGTTCTGTGCATTTGCTCCACTACAGTGTGAATTGGCGGCTTGGTTGACGCCCGCAATGCTGCTCTGGGCAACTTGTGCCGCGCCTAAACGGGCTTTTTGCTTGGGCTGGGTTGCTGGTGCTGCTCATTTCTTTTCATCTCTCAGTTGGGTTCTGTATATTCCGGTTGCAGGCAGTAATATTGCGGGCTGGGTGATGTTAAGTGGCTATTGCGCGATATACCCGGCAATTTGGGTGGCTTTTTGTTGGGCAATATTTCCAGGGGACAGGACAAGCCCGGGTGCGGCGCTAAGTCGAATGCCATTTAAAACCCGGCTACTTTGGGGGGGAGCTTGTGCGCTGGGTTGGGTGGCGCAGGAATGTCTGCGAGGTTGGGTGATTACCGGGTTCCCGTGGAATTATCTGGGCGGATCGCAGATTAACTACACACAGCTCGCGATGTTGGCACAGTTCACCGGGGTATTGGGAGTATCACTGGTGGTGGCTTGGGGGTCAGTTGGGGCGTTGGTTGTTTTTTGGCGTTGGCGCGAACAGGATCGTTTCACCCCGTGCCTATTTCTGGAAATGGTTGGGCCGGTGGTTCTATTGATGTTGGCTCTGGTTCTGGGGAGATCAGCACTGTCGCAGCCTTTGGCCCCAAAGCGGGACAGCTTAAAAATTGCATTGGTGCAGCCTGCCATACCTCAAACTGTACTTTGGAATACAGGAGACCAGAAGAGTCAGGAAAAACGTTTTGAGGACATGATGGATCTCTCGGAAGCTGGGGTTAATAAGGATGTGGATTTACTGGTGTGGCCTGAGGCATCCCTGCCCCCACTGGGGGTTTTAAATCCCTCAAATGTATTAGAGCGGTTTTCAAATCTGGAGGAATCGGTTCGTGAAAAGAAAATTTGGCGGGTGTGGGGTGCGGACACCGCTACCAATGGTGTGCCTTACAATAGCGCGGTATTGATACCGCCCGAGGACGAGTTCTTGCGAGATTTGGAGAAAATAGAATGGTCCTCTTATGCCAAGCGGCATTTGGTAATGTTTGGTGAATACGTGCCGCTTTCTGGGCAACTCCCCTTCCTCAGAAAGCTGGCCCCAGTGGGGAATTTCGGACGAGGAGGAGGGCCTGTTGTTTTTGATATGGGTAAAGCCAAGACCTCAGTGATTATTTGTTTCGAGGATGTAGTACCCAAGCTGGCAAGGCGTGCGGCTACTGAAGAGGTTGATTTCCTCTTAAATCTTACCAATGACGGATGGTTTGGGGACAGTCATCAGCAATGGCAGCACGCGC
>CAZAIZ010000155.1:1636-4702 GCA_964485275.1 uncultured Pedosphaera sp. | reverse complement strand
TAAAATTCCTGATCTGGCGTTGGCGAATTGAGGTCCAGGATACTTGAGAAGGATTTTCTGCCATCCGCACGGTCTACCAATTGTCCTGTGGCCTCATCCCAAACCTTGTCGCGGTAATTGAATATTTCCTCAGCGCGGACTTGAGCAAGCCCCCTATTATTGATTGCCCCATAGGGCCACCACGCCGCATTGGTGGTGCCCATGGTGCCCAGCATTCCGGAAAAATTCAGGGCGCTTGTTGTCACCCTGCCGCCAGCTAATGCAGACCCAAGCTTCTCGGTGTGGCTGTGGTGAATCCTGTTCAGGTCAAGTGTCTTACTGGCCGGAACTACCATGTAGGCAAAACGCCCAATAAACTGATTGTCCTTGGAGTGGGGCTCATCGGGGTCCTTGAGGACACCAACCCAGTGCGGATCCCCTACCATCCAGTTTCGTTCAAATTTATCAATTTGGGGGTCGACATCATCTGCGGGTTTGCCGCGGGTTGGCTGAGGCACCCCATCGCGGTTTAAATCCAGATAAAAGCGAAAATCATCCCTGAGCTCGGGGTCCCTGGGGTGAACCCTTTGGCTTCGGACAAGGGTAAAGACTTGTTTGGTGAAATTTTTGGGTAATGGCTCTATAAGCACGACACCCCTTAAGTCTGGATCAACCGACCTGATTTGCCGAACTGTTCCATCGGCAAAAATCATGAACCACCCCTTATGCTTTAACTCAAAAAGACCCCCGCCATCATCCATCCCGACTCCTGTTCGGGTAACAAAATCCGTTACCTTGGCTTTCCTTATACCGGAACTAACCATGGGCCAGATTTTTTCATCGCCGTCCAAGTCATACATCACTGGAGCCCAGCGCTGAGTGCTTGAAGGATTATTTTCCGAAACAAATAACCAGAAATTGGCATCGGAGCTTCTATCCAAAATAATTCTCTGTGCGTCCGCAAGGCCCGTATCCAAAAGAAATCTGTTCTCGGTCTGGATGATGCTCATGTTGACAGAAGTTCGATCGCGCTGGGCAAAGGCAAGATAGGCAATTACAATAAACGTAACCACCGCCAGCATTATCAGCGCCACCACCAGGACCGCTCCCCGGCAATGCTTTTTTTGCCCGTTATGATTCATTGCGATCAATTCCTTCTAATGGACTCATCAGGCGTGATAAGCAAATATTCGCCAGGAGCATCTGGTGCAGACAATTCATCAACAATCCGCTTGAGGGTTGAGCGAGCCGCATCATCTCCCTCATCAAGATCACCGTCCCGCCTAGCAAATCCCACGGTATTGATTCGCGCCTGCTTTCGCCCCATGCCTGCCAGCTTGTTTTGGCAGGTCTCAATCAGATCCAGGAGGTCATCCGGTGGAGCATTAAAGGGTCCATTGGAGACCAGCCACAGGGTATCCACGCATTTCCCGGGCTCGTTGATCACTGGGGAAATCGGGCGAAAGGCCCAGTTTAAGGCCATGGTCGGATCTGAGGATTCACCCTCTGAAACCGTGCTGGAAATCCTTCTTGTTTCCGAAAGGAAATCAGTTTTTTTTGTCGCTGAATACCATCGCTCCTCATCAGGGATCCCGAGCTGCCCAAAGTTTCGCTCGTCACTGTAAAACACAATATAATAGTATTTATCCTGGCCTGAATCCTCCAAGTTTTTGAGAGTGGTTTTCAGTGCAACCTGAATGTCCTCAAGGCAATGCTCAAACCGGGTGCTGTAGGCGCGATCGACCAGAAATACATGGAAATCCCCCTGGCTGGTGTCGAAGCCGTTCCGGCGAAATACATCGGCGCCAATGGTGTATTTGGCCGGGTCATGATGTTCCAGGAACCGACTGTTGCGGATTGGAATCAGCTGCCTGAAAAGGTGCAGCTTGTCCAGGTTGTCCCGGATTAAGGCAACCTGGGCATCAAAATATTGATCAAAGACATCCTGGTCATTCTTCAGCTTGTCGGGGTCGTAATTTTCGGCCAGGGCTTCAAGCTCACCCACCACGGTGTCCTCCAGGATGCCCAGCTCTACCTCTACATAAAGCGGCAGTTCCACTCCCTTGAAAAAAGTCTCCTCCATTGGCGCACGTGCTGGATCCATGGGTGAGACGGCGCGAATACGCAGATGCACCACGCCGTCTGCGATCTTGCTGAATCCGGAGAGACCAAGGCGTGACTTGTAGCGTTCGATCCTCATTGTGAGGGGGCGTGATTCATCACTGTCCTGGTAGCGGTAAAGTGACCCTACTAGGGTATTGGGGACCCGGGCTCCCAGGAATGAATACAGCCCATACCCAAAGAGGTGCCATTTTCGGTCATGTCCAAAAAAGGAAAAGTCGCCGCTAAAGAGGTCCTTGCCTGGCAACTTAGTGGTGTAGTTGTCCGCGGGAACCTCCTTCCAGTGGTCCGGATTTTGCGGGTGCCCATCAAGGATATAATATTTTCGGTCCCGCTGGTTGAAGACTATATTGCCGGGCACAAGTGTGGAGATAAAATCAGGTGAATTCACCAGGAACTCCACGCCAAAATCCCTTGCATTCAGGTTTTCAGTAAACACCAAACCGGAAGCCCGCATCATTTCCAGGTCGCGAACGATCATGTCCATGATCGCTCGACCGCGTTCAAGCACCAGGCTCTGGTTATGGCCTATCCTGAACATTTCCTGCACACGACTAAACACCTGGTAAAGGGCTCCGATTACCAGAATGGATATCAAAACCGCAACCATCAATTCCGGCAATGTAAAGCCGCTTGACGGGGTTTTTGCGTGATTTGGTTTGGTCTTCAACCCGGGTCCTTTATCAATGGCTTAAAAAAATACATTTCCCGGAAATAATCCCCCCAGCCCTTGAGTTTTTCCCCGGGAAAAGAGTCATCTAAAAGCTTGGCGTTAAAATCTCTGCGAATATCCCACAGAAATTTTCTGATTTCCCAGACAGACTCTTCCTTGATTATTTTCTCAAAGTCAAACTTGTTGCCTTCAATGACTTGATTCGCGCAATTTTCCCATATGCCGACCTCTTTATCGGTTAACGGGAATGCATCATCGTTATATTCGAAATACTCATCCAGTGACCTCGGGCG
>CAZAIZ010000155.1:0-1626 GCA_964485275.1 uncultured Pedosphaera sp. | reverse complement strand
CCAAGGCTGTCATGGGCCTCTGCCTGCATGCAGTAAATATTCCCGTTGAGGTTCATTATCCTTAGGTACGGACCAAGGGGAGGCCTTGGACTTAACGCGTCAAGTGCGCTATTAAGCAGGGGGGAAATAAGGAAAGAGATGATCTGGCTCTTAAGATCCAAGGCGGCCATTAGGCGGTCCAGCATATGGTCGTTCCCCGAGACATATGGGTTTGGTAGGCCATGTTTTATCAGGAGCGCATTGAGATTGTTCTGAAGCTTAACATCCCCCTCCAGTTCCTTTAGCTTGTTCCTTAGGTCCTCTGCATCAATCGCTCCCCCGGTGATGGAGGTAATTGTATTCTTTGCCCCTTCTATTTGGTTCATCCTATTTTTCCTGTTGCTCAACAACTGCTCCAGGCTGAGCCCAATGCCTTGGTTCCTCCGGATCTGCTCCATGTTCTCTAGTTGTTTCCCCATGTTTCCCAGTTGCCCCAACATGTCCTGATTTCCTCCGAGGGAATTTTCAATGAGTGTAAATATTTGTGCCAACCCGGGGCTATTTGGGTTTGAAAGCAGTTGAAGCAGCATGGCCATTAAGGGATTACCCATCAGGTCATCCATATCGACTCCCGCTCCCCCGAATAACTCGTCTTCAGCCCGATTGGCACCCTCCAGCTGGTCCAATCCAGCCATTATATCATCCACGTTTCCGCCAGGGAGTCCCAAGCTGTTTTTGATTCCACCCAGGGCATCGGCTGATTCACTAAGACCCGACAGGAAACCGCCACTGCCCGATGATTGAGTGTTTCCATTGGCAGGCTTCAGGGTAATTCCATGCATGTGAAGCAGGATATTCAGGTCCTTCAGGAAAACCGCATGTTCTTCAAGTAAAGCCAAGTCTTCCTCCATGTCACCCGCCGTGTCCGTTCTTTCATATCCATTGGCTGACAAAAATTTCTGAAGGGCATTGGCCTTGGTATTTGTGTTATCGAGATAGAAATTCCCTGATGTTGGCTGGCCAACTTTCAATACATTGGAAAAAAGGCGGGAAATTAAATAATCCACCAATTCATCCCTGCCTAGTTTTTCCCCGGGAGGAACACTGTTGAACACAAAACCTGGAGATAAATAGAATGTGATTGGTTCCGGCGGAAAGCCTGGTTGCCTAAATTCCGCTTCTTCGTAGACCTCAGGCAACATTCCCACATCCGCTTGACTCCAGGCCATTGTCAAGGGGGCGCTAATGTGGCCGACAAAGGTCCTTTTTCCAGGACCCGTCTTGACCTCGAGTTTCCTTGTTTGCGGGTTGACCTTCTCCTCAATGATGGGCCAACTCGCCTTTAGTTCAATTTTCCAGAAATTTTCCGCAACTTTTACGATTCGGCTCTCAAGAAGGTACGAGAAGGTTAGGTCGCCGCCATCATGAACATAAACACCCTCTTCATCCTTCGCGCCACGAACCTGATTCATGAGCGTTGCCCCAAGCGGCCGAATTTTTGCCCGCTTAAAATAGGTTGCGGCACCAGCCCCCGTTCCATTGGATTCAGGGATCGAGAGCCAACCCAGGACATCGGCACGCCAGCTTGCCTGCTTGAGGATGCCCACATACTCCTCCCTTGCCCCTTCTTCACCGTTTGGGAAAACA
>CAZAIZ010000154.1:0-4726 GCA_964485275.1 uncultured Pedosphaera sp. | reverse complement strand
CACAAACCTTGGATGGGGTGTTGCTGGACCTGGGCGTTAGCTCGCCGCAATTGGACACAGTTGGGCGTGGATTTAGCCTACAGATTGATGGGCCGCTGGACATGCGAATGGATTCTGCCCAGGAGTTGACTGCTGCTCAGGTGGTTAATGAATGGTCCGAGGAGGATTTGGCTGACGCAATATGGCAATATGGAGGGGAACGGGATTCCCGTCGGATTGCCAGAGCAATAGTTAGAATGCGCAGAGAAGCACCGCTGGAAACCACGGGGCAGTTGTCTGCTGCGGTTGAAGAGTCGAAGCGACGGGGTAAATATAAAAAGCATCCGGCTTTGAAGGTGTTTCAAGCTATCCGGATTGTAGTGAATGATGAATTAGGTGAATTAAATCGAGGCCTGGAGATGGCTTATCAGTTACTTAAGTCAGGAGGAAGGTTGGCGGTTATTACATTTCATTCACTGGAAGACCGGATGGTAAAGGATTTCGGGAACGAAAAGGTGCGCGCTTATGACGTGCCGGGCGAACGCGATATTCCCCTACAGCGGATAGATCGTGATCCTCAGATGAGTTGGTTGAAAAAAAAGTCAATCAAGCCGTCTGTCGGTGAGGTAAAGGAAAACCCGAGAGCGAGAAGCGCGCAACTGAGGGTTCTCGAAAAGGTGTAATGGAGGAACAATGAATCGAAATAAAAGGAGTAGCACAGTGCGTTTTGGGCCAGCACTCAAGGCGGTTTTAATTTGTTTGGTTACTTGCAGTCTCGGTATGGGATACGTGTGGCAGAAGCAGCAAATAAATTCTTTGGGCCAAAAGATAAAGGAAAATGAAATTGCTCTAGAGAAAATAAAACGTGAAAACAAGCGTCGAAGTGACAATCTGGCTTATCTTATGTCCCCGCAGGAACTGGATGCACGGCTGCGGCGGCTGAACCTAGATCTGGTGGTTCCCCAGCCAGAGCAAATTGTTGTGTTGCAGGAGCTCCGTGAAATTAAGTCTGTGTATCGCTCTAAAACAGGGGGTAATCACGTTCGTACAGCAAGCCGCTAGACCTGTTTCTTTCATAGGAGGGGAAACTTGGAAGAAGATTTTTCAGATTCAAGAAAGAAAGCGGCATATTGGATGTGCTGCTTCGGTGCCATCATGTTAATCTCCTTTAGCTTCCTCGGCTATCGGTTGGTCGATTTACAGGTAACCCGCCATGGAGAGTTGAGTAATACAGCGCGTGATAACACGGTTAGAACAATTGTTCGGGAACCGCGCCGAGGCGATATCTTAGACGCAAGTGGTAACTTGATGGCCACCAGCCTGTTTGTGAAAACAATCTGTGCTGATCCAGCGATGATAGGTGCTTATGGTCCTCATTTGGCGCGCGCATTGGCTCCTCATTTAGATCTGGATGAGTCGCTTCTGCTCGCCAAGCTTGAGCCTAAGTTGTTTAGGAGTGAGGAGGGGCAAGTGCGCACAAATCGCTACGTGGTCCTCAAGCGCAAAGTAACTCGAAAAAAATGGGAAGAGATTTCAGCTGTCCTTCATCAAGTTGATTTGGGGGAAGATAGGGCGGGGGGGTCAAAGAAGCAGCGGCAAATGATCCGTGGGGTGAGACGGGCGATATTTGCAGATGGAGAGGAAGATCAGTTAAGAGTGTATCCCGGGCGGCGAATGGCTTCACATGTTTTGGGGTTTGTTGGGGGTTCCGATCACGATGGAAAGGAAGGAATCGAGTCGGTTATGGATTCAAAATTAACAGGAACCCGGGGATGGCGGGTTACAGAAACTAATTCAAGAGGCCGCGAGGTTGTTTCCTTAAGGCATCAGGATGTAGCTGCACGTAACGGGTTGAATGCCAGGCTCACTATCGATTCCCAGATTCAACATATCGTTGAGACCGAACTGAATAAGGCCATGATCAGGCACCGACCACAAGGGGTAACGGCTATTGTGGTAAGGCCTTCAACAGGTGAAATTATCGCGATGGCAAATCGGCCGGACTTTGATCCTAACAGGCCAGGCGATTTCCCAGCAGGGCATCGCCGTAACCGGGCCGTGACCGATATTGCCGAACCGGGTTCAACATTCAAGGCGGTGACGGTAGCTGCAGCCTTGAATGAGAGGCAGGTGGGTCTGGATAGCGTTTTTGACTGTGAACGGGGATCGTTTTATTATGGGGGCAGACGTTTGCGTGATCATCATCCGTACCGCCGGTTGAGCGTGAAAGAGATTATCACCAAATCCTCCAACATTGGGACGGCCAAGGTAGCCCTGCGATTAGGTTCTCCAAAGTTGTACCATTATATTCGGCAATTTGGATTTGGGGAAAGAACTCGGATCAGTCTTCCTGGGGAGGTGAGAGGAATGGTTCATCCGCTAAATAAATGGAATAAACTATCCATTACAAGGGTCCCCATGGGCCATGAAGTGGCAGCAACACCTATCCAAATGGTAATGATGGCTAGTGCAATAGCGAATAAAGGAAAGATGATGCGGCCCATGTTGTTACGCCAGTTGGAGGATGAGAGAGGGCAAGTGGTGGTGAAATACCATCCTGAGACAGTAAGACAGATTGTCACCCCAGATACGGCTCGTAAAGTAACAGAAGCCTTGAAGACTGTTGTTCAATCTGGGGGTACTGCTACAAGAGCCGCGTTAGAGTACTACACTGTAGCTGGTAAAACGGGGACTGCGCAGAAGGCGGGTCGAGGCGGATATATTCCTGGTAAATATTATTCTGCATTTGTGGGTTTTTTTCCTGCAGACCGTCCGGCCTTGTGTATATATGTGGCTTTAGATGAGCCTGCAGGGGAATATTATGGAGGACTTACGGCTGCACCGGTGTTCAAGGCGATTGGCGAAAGGACGGCAAGTTATCTTGGGATTAAGCCGGATCTTGCCATTGCTTCGCGAAGTGGAGGGCGTTAAGTCATGATCCTCTCGGATTTGCTTGAGGGTACTTCGCACAGGCTATTACAGGGAAGTTTAGATGTTCAGGTTGCCCGTATTGTTTATGATTCCCGGCAGGTAACACCTCAGGCACTATTCATTGCACTGAAAGGAAAAAGGGTAAACGGCCATCAGTATATTGCTGATGCATTTAACCGTGGTGCATCTGCAGTGATAGTTCAGCATTCAGTGGAACTAACGGACCCCAAAACTGTAATTGAAGTGGAAGACACGCGCATGGCATTGGCCAAAATCGCTTCAAGATTTTACGGATATCCAGCGGATGACTTGAAGTTGATTGGAATTACCGGAACCAATGGTAAAACCTCGGTGTCGTTTTTGGTTCGGCATCTATTACGGCAAGCAGGTCATCGCTGCGGAATGATAGGGACTGTGGAATATGATTTGGGCAATCGCATTATTCCAGCAATGCGGACCACCCCTGAATCACCGGAAATTCACGAATATTTTGCGGCTATGGTAAAGAAAGGGTGTGCCTATGGCGTGATGGAGGTGAGTTCCCATGCATTGCTTCAGCATCGTGTGCACGCCGTGAATTTCGATACAGTTGCCTTTACAAATCTTACCCAGGATCATCTCGACTATCACGGTACTATGGAAAATTATTTCAAGGCCAAGCGAAGTCTCTTTGAATTGCATGTTAAAGGAGCCAAGATAGTAAATGGAGATGATCAATATGGAGGCCGGTTGGCACGGGAGTATGAAGCAACAACAGTGGGGAAAATGGAATCGGCTCAACTGAGGGTTGAAGTAGTTGAGTTGGGCCAGTCCGGTTCACGTTTTCGGATTGATGGTATTCAGTTTCAAACACCGCTGATTGGTCGACATAACGTGGAAAATGCAGCTATGGCCATTGCGATTGTCCAGCAAGCCGCTGGCATATCTCTTGGCCAGTGCGTTGAAGCTTTGATCAAAGCGAGGCCTGTGCCGGGCCGGTTGGAGGCGATTGAAGAGAATCAACCATTTGGAGTTTACGTTGATTATGCGCATACCGATGATGCTTTAAGTAATGTATTGGAAGCTCTTCGTGAAATTACGCCGGGTAAATTGCAGGTGGTTTTTGGATGTGGAGGCAACCGGGATGCGGGTAAACGCGAAAAAATGGGTAGGGTTGCCGGCGAATTGGCTGATGAAGTGACGATTACAACGGATAATCCCCGAAGAGAGGATCCTGGTGCTATTGCCCAGCAAATCGCAGAAGGCTGTTCATCTGTGAGGCAGGAGGGGTGGCGTATTGAATTGGATCGTGCCCGTGCCATTGGTGAGGTTCTGCGTAGTGCGCAGTCAGGGGACACGGTGTTGGTGGCAGGTAAAGGACATGAAACGTATCAGGAAGTAAACGATTCAGTAATCCCATTTGATGACCGTGAGCATGCACGGGCTGTACTGGCAATTTTAGGGTTTGAACGATAATGAGTGGATGGACTTTGCAGTTCTTGATCGATTCCTGTCCTGGTGAACCGAAGAATCTGGATCCTTCGGTATCCTTCAAGCGCGTTTGTTCAGATACCAGAAAGATAGAATCAGGAGATCTATTTTTTGCCTTACAAGGAGATAACTTTAATGGCAACAAATTCGCTGCTCAAGCAATTGAAAAGAGGGCAGTGGCTGTAGTGATAGATGAACCGGCGCCTAAATTGCCGGCTTTATTGGTTGATAATGTTCGCAAGTCATACGGGCAGCTAGCTGCCGCCCATCGTAAACGGTTTGATCTGCCATTCTTTGCTGTGGCCGGGTCCAATGGTAAAACTTCCTGTAAGGAAATGCTTGGGGC
>CAZAIZ010000153.1:3195-4756 GCA_964485275.1 uncultured Pedosphaera sp. | reverse complement strand
GTTGCTGAGGGAACCCAGGTGAAGGTTCCCAATACCACCATGCCAACCCCTTTGGGTAGGGCAGCCCTGATCCACATCCAGCTGGCCCAGCGCCTGTTGGATGTTTACGACGCAGACAACAAACTGGTTGCCCGGTTCCCCTGCTCCATTGCCACAAAGGCTGACAAGCGCCCCATAGGGGATCTCACCATTACTGCGATAGCAGAAAATGCCGATTACACGTTTAATCCCGCCAACTTTCCCTCCTCGCCTGAAGCACTGGCTGGCTCAGGCAAACTCGTTCTTCCGCCTGGCCCAAACAATCCGGTGGGAACCACCTGGCTTAGTCTCAGTAAATCCGGTTATGGCATCCATGGAACGCCTGATCCGGAAAAAATCGGGCGCACCACTTCACTGGGTTGTTTTCGTCTCTCCAACTGGAACGCCCAGCGGCTGGCAAAAATGGTGCAGGTGGGAACTCCCGTACGAGTGGATCCCTAGCGCCTCAGCCAATCGCGCAGGGGATTGTTCCCGATTAAATCCCTGACCAACTGGTTAAAGTTGGCTGCCTTCTCCTCCTCCAATCCCAACACCAACAGGAAAAGCAGGGCTAAAACGCCAATTAACAGGGCAAAACTGATGCTGTATTGGTTCCAATTCAACCCGAAACGCATTATCTCAACTCCAGCCAGTGAATCGATCAATGTCCCCCAAAGAAACGGGAATAGACCGAGAGTCAAGCTGCCTACCACCGAGTACATCGCGAAAAAATGACTCTTACCCGCATCGGGAACCGTCCCCATTACAAGCTTGGTAAGTGACATGCCAAAAGTGCAGAAGGCAAAACCAATGACCACAGCCACCACACAAACAACCGATAATTTTGCCTCAATTAATCCACAACTCATACCCACCAAGGCCAAAACAATGATAAACCATGCGGCACCAGCCAGCATCATCAGGGGACGACTTCCCAAGCGATCCAGACGGGAATGCAAAAACCACAGAGTCACGAGCCCCCCCACATACTTGGCTGCATCAGTATATATTACCGAATCATAATCCATGGCTACAGGTCCCTTAAGATATTTCACGATAAACGGCATCAATCCACCGATTAAAACGGCCCAGATAAAATGCACCCCCAGCAACTTACGGAAGGAACTGTGCCCAAAAATCTCCCGCCACGGAGCCGGCTCCTTATGGGAAATTTCCTCAGGATTCACCGGGGCATCAGGCACCTGATAAACAAACCAAAGGCTGATGAGGCCGGTGATAAGGCTGAAGGAAAATAATCCCGCAAATTTGGAGCTGGCAGGATTGGCTCCCAAAAGAGAAGCCGTCAACAGAAGACAGAGTAGGCTCCCTATACTGTAACAGGCATTTTCCCAGGTCAGATAACGCCCTCGAATATTCTCAGGAATCAGGCCGGTAATCCACGGAAACCAGGCGGTGCTTGCAATGCCTCGAATGAAATTAAAACAAAAAAGCGAACCGATCACGATGGCCAATTGAGTCGTTTGACTGACACGCCCATGAAGCAAGGGAACGGCAATCAAGGGCAAAACAAAGATCAGTCGGA
>CAZAIZ010000153.1:0-3095 GCA_964485275.1 uncultured Pedosphaera sp. | reverse complement strand
CGCCAGAAAGCCGGCCAGAAAGACCGCCGAATAACCGATCGTAATGCAGACCACGTGCGTTGCCAGCCAGAGATTTGTGTCCAATACAGCCACCAACATTTCCATGGTGTCTCCTTCCTTGGCGTAATGGCTTGCAATAATCAGCGTGGAAAACCCAACCAGCGCCGCCACACAACTGCCAATCCCATTGCGATAAATGCGCTCCAATATCCAACCCAGAAGCACCGCACCCCAGCCACAGAAGACCGCTGAAGAATACAAATTGGTAACGGGTGGGCGCCCCTCCAGGAGCATTCTAAAAACCAAACCGGCCGTGTGCAGGACAAGCGCAAGGCCGATCAGATAAAAAGCTGTGTTGATCAAGCCTCGGGACATTTTCAGCCATGAAAAACAGGCCAGCAACAGAGCAATGACGTATATACCCTGGGCACGGGCAAACGGAGCAAAGGTGTTGAAGAAATGTTCCTTTTGCCCCTTGGATAACTCGGATTGAAAACCGTTCTTGGTAAGCCAAGCATTATAATCAGCCACGGTCTGATTAAAGGTCGCAGGGTCGCCTTCGGATTCCCCATCGCGCTTCGAGTCGAAGGCGCTGCTCATTTGTGCATATAACCATACCGGTTGGGGCACCTCCTCCAAGGCTCCCACGCCATGCAGGGTTGCCTCGGCTGTTTTCTCCCAGCCTTCTGCATAGCCTGACCGCTTAGCCGGTGGGATCATCAAAAGGTTCGCCCGGCTGTTCATCGTTTGCAGCGGCCCTTCAACCAATAAAAGGTACCGGGCAATCTTCCCTTGAGCCACATCATCTACCGAAAGAAAGTCCTCTATCACATGGTTGATTGAAGCAAACCCGGGATTACCCCTATTGCGCTGTTGCAACTGCTCCAAACTTTTCCTGATTTTGGATAGCAATTCATCTTCCTGTCCGGCCACCAAGTCCTCCCTGGTAATCCCACCTGAACGTTCCAATTCAAAGAACAACCCCGCCAATGCATTCGCCTCAGCTGCCGAACCCCGGATATAGACTTTACCTTCCTCTTCCCATTTTTTGAGTTCCTTGGCAGGCTTCCGGTGCCACTCCAGAGCAGAGAAAATATGCGGTTGTGTTCCGTTTTCATCTGACTTCAATTTTTGAGTCGCCAGATAGTCCCTCAATCCACCTGAAACCGTACGCATCACCTCCAGATCAGATGCATAATCCACTATTCCGCTAGCGCGAGTGTCTGTTTCCTGCAAGGCCAGAAAATTGGGCTGCAAACTGTACCGGAGCTGGATGTATAACTCCAATGCATGACCAAGCTTAAATGCCGCACGCTCATAGGACGTGCGGGTTGCCGATTCCTTCCCTCCGATTACCTGCCTTTTTTTATGCAGCAACATCACAAAGGGCTGCACTTGCTCAAACGTATAATAACGTAAACCCGATTTATCGACCCCTACCTTTTCCAACTGCAACTCACTCAAGAGTTCGGGATGATCAATGCGAAAAATAAACCGTTTGTCGGCCACATCGGGCTCCATCATTACCTCCATCAACCACTGAGTGGGATGGAGCTTTCTCGGGTGTTTATTAAACTGATAAAACTTACGATGAAACAGTCCTTTTCCGGCCCCCTTCTGGCTTAACTCATAAAGATCACCCCACTCCTTGTTGGGCCCATTCCCATCCAGGGCAATCTTCTGCTGCCCGGCGATTTGCAGAAGCGAATTGCGGGCAATCGTGTCCATCGGCTTGATGCGTCCCCCAAGAAGCACAGGCAATTTACCAAAGGCAAAGTGATCAAAGGCGCCTTCTTCCGCCTTGGGTGGAGATACCACCGGCTTCACGGCAAAAAGCAAAGTGAAAAGCCCAATAATAACCCATGGCCATATTATCAGACGTTCTCTCTCTTGCTTTTCTTTCACGAGTGAGCCTCCTTTTTGCGTTTACGTGCAAAGCCGACCAGATGATACAAAAACTGGTAAAGCAAACCCACCGATACAATCACACATCCGATGTAGGCGGTAATCCAGTTGGGATTCTTCACCACCTGCAGCACCGTCTGCACTGCAGCCCCTGACCGGTCCTCGTTCATTCCGCTCTGGTAAAAAACGTGCCCGCCTTGGCGCAGAGGATTATTCATGTAGATATCAACCGCACGCGATCCCTCTCCTTCTTCAACGATCACGCGGCTCTGATAATTTCTTTTGATTGTGGTGCCCGGATATATTTCGGACTTCAGATCGACCAAGGTAAGATCGAATCCAAGGTAATGCCGTTTCGGACGAAAAACCGCTTTCCATTTTTCATCCCCATCACCTCCCACGCTGACTGTTTGCTGAAAGTCAACTGAACAGGTGAAGAGGTATTTACCAGACTTGCCTCCTTCATGCGCAACTTTAAGTAAAACAGCCGGCAAATTCCGGTCATTCTGCCCCAAAGCCGGTTGAAGTGGCTGCACAAACCGGTAGAACCGCCCCACTTTGCCTTGGTCAGTGCCGGCATAATACAGCTTCGCACGCCCTTTAATGCGATCAATAAATTTCTCACTGTTCTTCAAAATATTACCGCCGGCGCCGCCAGGAAAACCCTTTATCTTGGTTATGAAGTCTGTCGCGTTATTTTCGAATTCACTCAAGGTGCAACCATCCAGTTGGCCTTTTGTTGCCTGAGAAAATATACTGCCCATGGTTCTCTGATCCTCATAAGCCTTTACCTTTATCAGTAAATTTCGCACGGCCTGACTGTCGGTAACTAACCGGTCATTTCCCTCCTTGAGCCCGTATACGACCATCTCCATTTCGCCCACCACACCCAGCATATCTGCCAAATCCTGCAATTGAGCTTGATCTCCTCGCATCTCGAAGAACCGCCCTTTTAATCTTGTTAGAGTACTGCGTTGCTCGCTATTAGGATTCTCACTCAAATAGTGCTCCATGCCGATGATCCGGGAGTTCATCACCTCAAAAACCTGATCCACTACGTTCTTCTGGGAGTTTACCTGCTCTTCCCCATCCAGCTTCACCAATTGGTCGGCTGTCATGGGCTTGGCATTTACCCAATATTTTTCCACCTCAAGAGTAAGTCCATTTAATTGGGAATGGGTAATCTTACT
>CAZAIZ010000152.1:0-4763 GCA_964485275.1 uncultured Pedosphaera sp. | reverse complement strand
CTATGCCATCAATCCCAAGAGTGGGGTCAAGCTATGGGAATTTGAAACGGGAGATTTTGTGACCTCCTCCCCCGCCATCGGGTCTGATGGCACGGTTTATGTCGGGTCAATGGACAAAAAACTCTATGCCATCAAGACCGACTCCAAAGGCCTCGCCAAAAGCCCGTGGCCGATGTTTAGGCAGAATGCGCGGCACACTGGGCGGGTGATGACGAAGTAACTGCCCAGCTTCGGGCAAATACCCAAAATTTCCTTAAGAAGAATCCTCCCGATGGCGGTGTAGTGATTACAGGGCGGTTGAACAACAACCCCTTGGAAAACCAAATAATAGAATACCAATAGCGGAAGGAGAAACAATGAAAGGCATGGAACTTTTACCCTTATGTGCGTTTATACAGGACTGGACTTTCTGGACTTACTCGGGCTGGGCAGTCCTGTGCTTTGTTGTCTCCCTCTTTTTATTTGGGGGATCAAAAAAAACCGAGACACTGGGTGTGCTGGGCGTTTTGGCCTCCATCGTGTTGCTGGCCGCGGGAATTCTGTTTCTACCCTACAACTGGCTTTTCGGGGGGGATAATGAAGCTCAATCAAAACCGGCGGTAACCGTCGCGAAAGTAAAATATCCAGGAGGCAATTCACCTGAGAAACCGCCAGTGGATGAACTTCCCAAGACGCCACAACCACGACCTATCGAACAATCCGTCCAATCAACTGCCGACGAACGGGAAAATGCACGGGGTGAAGAGAAAATTGAGGATCCATCTACTGAATTAGAAAACCAGTATAAGGCTAATATACGAAACCTGTATGAAATACAGGAGGAATTGTTCGGGTTAGTATTAGGACCTGCCAATGTCAATTATTACGTGGAAAAAGCACATCAACTGGTTCGCAACGCGGGTCGGCTTGATGATCTTGAGTTAAAGGCTGTATCACTGACGACTGCCACGGGGATGCTTTATCGGAGTTCGAAGTGGATGGAGGAGCAAATTGGCAAGGAGTTTCATTCTTTTGAGATAAACGGGAATATGGTCAGTAGCGACGGGGGTTTAATGGTAAGCGCATGGGCTATTTATGGGGAAGCTAATGCGGTTCACGATATTCTTGATAAAGAGAACCCAGGAATTTGGGAGTTACCCGATGAGGGCGTGCCGTTTGGGCTGACGGAAGCCAAGCGCAGCACCTTAGCGCTTCAACTTGAAGCTGCGATTATACTCATGAATGAGAAGGTTTCAAGATGCCTTCAAAAGGAATTGAAGCATCAAGTCTTTAACGACGGTTACCGGAAGGTTTATGGAATCTACAGCGATGGCGCCAATGCCGGGCAGTAACCAGTCGGAGTTTTGGCATGGGGCAGGCAGGTGGCCAATTAACCTGTCTGCCCCAATTTCTTCGTAAATAAAAACATCCAAAACCTGCAACTGATTAAGGGATTCAACTTCGGGCAAATACCCAAAATTTCCTTAAGAAGAATCCTCCCGATGGCGGTGTAGTGATTACAGGGCAGTTGAACAGAAAGCCCAGAAACCTGAAATGGAAAAATGAAAATGGGAGCGAATATGACCTTTAGTTTGCCCGATGAGCTGAAAAAGCTGCATGAACTTCGCAGCATTGGAGCTTTATCTGGGGAGGATTATGAATTGGCCAAGAAAAAAGTTCTTGGCTCGAAATCCCACGGTCTTCAAGGAGAAGTTTCAGCAGCGAACCCATCTCCATCCATCCATCCAAAATTAGAGGATGAGGATCCTAAATCAGGAGGATACAAAGTCGCTGAATTAAACGATAACAAGGAAGAGGAATCATCCTCAGTATCCGCTGCCATTCCTTCCAAGGAAGAAGCTTCCGATCGCTTTTGTGGACTGGAACCATTTTGGTTCTATGCCAGATTGGCCGTTTTCTCGTTCTGGTTTTTGGGAGGGCACGTGGTTGGAGTTGTATGTGCGATGACCGGGAGTTTTACGTTAGCCCATGTGCATGGGGGGTACTGCTGGCGGGTCTTCTGGCCGTTGTCTGTGGAGATATATAGAACAAGACATGGCGTCTTGTTATGAATAAAAATACACGCGGCAGTTTCTGGTTTATTGCCCCTACTTATTACATTTTGTTGCGCGCGTTGGCTTGGCTTTTTGCATGAGTTAAGGGCGCAAAAGTCAATCCTAAGAGCCAACTACAATTCTTTATACATATCAGACATGAGGTTCCTCCTGATACTTCTATCCGCAACACTTTCAACTTATTCCCTCGCCGACCGTCACAAGCCGATTGCGGGAAGAGCTTACAAGAAGAATGTAATTGCCGGATTCCCTGTTTATTTTGACAAGACTATCAATAATGGACTTATTTACGCCAAGTCGTTGGGTTTGGTCGAGCGACTGATTCATGGATCTAAGAATGTTTTGCCCGGGCATTTGTTCAGGGAGCTGTCCCGGAAAGAGTTCAAGATCTATATATTCCAGAAGAATTTGGTCCCCAAGACTTTCAAGACCAGCGCGGAATACGTAAGAAAATATCAGTTTCTCTGGGACAAGAGGGTGGGAAGACAGATGAGTGTATCAATGCTACTCGTTGATATAGAGGACTTCATTGCCCACGATTATTATGCTTCCTCCACCTTTATCCACGAGCTGGCGCATTTCTACCACCTGGAGTGCATACCGGATCATAATCGGAGGATCAAAAGCGCGTACAATCTTGCCAAAACCAGAGGATTGTATCGCGGTCAGTATAACATGAAGAATCATAACGAGTATTTTGCGTGTTCTTCAGTTTCCTTTTTTGGGGACAAAAGATGGAACACCAGGTATCCCTACACCACCCTTGATTTACATAAGTATGACCCGGCTGGATACAGGTTATGTTTGGAATTATGGAGTGCCAAGATAAGGCCTCGCACACGTTGACACATTAGCTATCGGCTACAGGTCTTTCTTTAACCTGATAAGTTCCTCAATCTGCTTTGTTCTTGCATCGGTTAGCCATGATTTCCACGTCATTATATCGACGGCCGGGTTCAACGATGAAAATAATTCAGCCGTGGAGTCTCGATAAGGAATCCACAAGCGCTGCACATCAATGACCATATCATGGGTGATCCTTGTGTGCCCTGGCTTGAAAGAAGCCTTCTTGAGGTCAGCTATGAGAGCTTTATATGTCTCATTTAATCTTTGATCGGTGACTTGATAACCGTGTTGAAAATCCGGGTTGAATCCTTTTGAGACACTTTTGACCAATTTAACATATTCCCGTTTGTGTTCTATTAATGAGTCAAAAGTCCACCCCATCCAGCCTGTTCCCCCGTGCCCTTCCTCGGTCCATGCTTTTTCGTCTATGAATTTCGTGAACGCTCCGTAAGACTTTGCGAGCCTATCCCGGTCCTGAGCCGGCAGGTCGTCACTAATTTCATTAATCTCTCTTTGGCATTCTTCAACAACTGCATCGTGCTTTCTTCCGGAGCAGAAGGCTCCCCCTATGCCACTGGTAATATGATCATCAATGACAAATTGATATGGTTCATCGTTTTTCCATTTTTGATATGCTTCTTCAATCGCGCTCTCGAATTCAGCCGTCACACCGCCGCCTCGAATTATTAATTGAAAAGCCAGCTTGCGATTGGGTTTGCCGAATCTCCCACCCCTGCATGCTTCTTCAGCCAGCGACCAGATGAAGTAATGCCCGTCAATTTCCCCGGGTTCCCGGTCAGGTTCCCTGATCTTGTATTTTTCCCGAAACTTGCCTGCGTCAAAAGGCCCAAGACCTATACTCATTTCGACGCTCATTTTCATTATCCGAAGGGTTTTCTCCTCCTTGTATAGACTAAGCGCCGGGTTAGATGCTTTTGCCTCATTATAAATTTCCAGAGCCAGCTTTGGGTTGATGTTATCAAGGCCGCCGCCAATCAGAAATCTACCCAGGGCATTTTCCAGTGCGGTGGTGTGGCCCTTTCTTGCTGCTTTTGTAAGATGAAAAACATACTTCTCATCCGGCAAAGTGAATTTATGGCACATGGAATAGTGGGCTTCGGCACTCCCCTTTTGTGCTGCCTGCATGTACAGTTGTTTGGCGGCATCTTTGTTTCCGGTCTCATAAGCGCTATTAGCCTCAGCCAAAATGTGGTCAACCGAGGTGGAACTCGCATCACGCAAAGATTTAAATGAACGCCTTGTTATAGCTGAATCCTTGTTGCCGCATCCTCCAAGATGCAGAGACAAAGCAATCAGAATTGTAAGCAAACCTCTCATCCCTTACCTTTTACACCACCACCGGCCACTGGCAATGAATGAATGAGGGAGGGTTAGTTAGGAACAGCAACTGCTGGCACAGCCGCTGCACTGTTTGCACGTGCAAGCCTTTCCAGTGCCGTTAGCGTCCCGGGCTTGCCCTTCCTTCGGTGCGGTAGCACAACACCCCACCCCACCCCCAGCACCAGAGCGAGTAAGACGGCGGCTTTCACGCCACCGACCATATCCACACCTAGGCTGGCGTCAATGGTGGGAGTGGCAGCAGGAGGGGCGTTAGGGGGTTACTTCTTGGGATGTTTCCAGAAGAGGTCAAAGAACTTCTCCATGTCATTGCGACGCACAGCGCTTCCACGGATCAATGTCATTCTGAACTGCTATGATACGTCGGCTACGGCGCTTTTCCCAGCGAGTACAAACGCGATTGCGTGCGCAGATACATGACGCCGTTGGCGACGGCCGGGGTCGCGAACGTCTTTTCACCCAGTTCCATGCGGGCCAATACTTCGAACTTCCGGCTCGCAGCGA
>CAZAIZ010000151.1:0-4776 GCA_964485275.1 uncultured Pedosphaera sp. | reverse complement strand
AGAACCGCGCCGCCAAGCCTGAGTTAGCCTCTCTCAAAAAAGGCCCGTACACATTCCACGGGCGTTCTTTTCTTCCAATCCTGACCGGGAAGAACCCCGAGGGATGGGATGTGGTTAATGCTAGCCACACTTTCCACGAAATCCAGATGTACTACCCCATGCGCGTGGTACGCGATCGTAAGTACAAGCTCATCTGGAACATCGCCCACCCATTGCCATACCCCTTCGCCAGCGACCTTTGGGCCGCTCCTAGCTGGCAGGCACAATGGAAGAAGGGCCAAAGCGCTCCCTACGGGAAAAAAACCGTCCGGGAATACATCCACCGCTCTCAATTCGAGCTATTTGATATCAGTGCTGACCCAAATGAAGCGGTGAATCTGGCGGCAGATAAAAAATACGCCCCGATCCTTGAGGAATACAAAGCCAAGCTGAAAAAATTTCAGAGCTCTACTCAGGACCCGTGGATAATGAAGTGGAAATACGAATAAGTAACATTTATTCGCGAGTTATTCCCTTAAGCCCAAAATCTGTAAAAGCCTTGGTTTACAGGCCTTTATGGGCGGGTATACTTCTAAATCCGCCGTTGGCCACATCTTTTCCCCATTTATGCTATCCACGGTTAGTCCACTGATTTTCCCGAATACCCCGACATGGTTCCGTAGTATTCAAATACCCGCTCACCTCCCAAACTCCGATGATATCTCTCTCGAGGAAGGTAATTCCACTGGCCCATTTGGCGCCTTTTCAGGCATATAGCTTTGGGATTATCACACGGGCCACCCGTGCTCAACCCTGTTTAGATCTCCATTCATCATATGTGCGACCTGTGAGTCACCGTCGTACCCCGCCTCGAGCAGGGTATTGGTTGAGTCTCCGACGACACCTTTATACTAAACATGTATCACCTCAGGCTTGGGCTGGACCAAGTCCCTAAGCTACAGAAAAGAAATCCCCTGCCATTCCATACCAAGCTGGATCATGTGGTGACACATGAAAGTTGCTAGTGTCCTGAAATTGTTCCAGCGACACAAATTGACTCCCATTGAGCCTTGCTGGATTTTTCGCCGACCCGTGTATCTTAAGCCCTCGTTGATCACTCAAAATCTCCGGATGGATACCCCAAATCAAAAACAGGAACATGGTCCCCTGCTCTCTGGCCAAGAGGAAGCCGATCTCTTGAGGGATGAGAAGGCCATCGTGAGTCCGCGCGCTTTGCTGCAAGCCGCCCTTAGCTGCTATGTATTCTGATTTATCCTCTATTGCAAACGAACCACATCCCCGGCACGCAAAACCGTATCAGCTGTCCCTTTGATTTTTTGCGGCCCGCGCACGATTTCCACCGGGCCTCTGATAGCTTGTATTTTGGATACGCGGAGCCCTTCCTCCCATGGAACCTCGTGGCTTATTCCATTAGCGCTATCAATTACCGTCACGACCCCTTTCTTGAACGCCGCACCGGCAATGTCAATTGTCGAGGTCACCGCTGCCTTGGTGATTTTGCCCCCGACTTTAAGCGTGGTCTCGGCCACCGTTCCTGTCGCCTGTATGGTTTTTTGGGCCACTGTCGTACATCCACACAGCACACACAAAAGTATTGTACGGAGATGTTTCATCAGCGCTGAAAATGCAGTACGTCTCCGTGCTCAAGAGCGGTATTGAAGCTGCCGGCCAGGGTTTTATCCCCTCTCTCAATCTCACATTTCCCCATCGGTCCGGCGAGCTGTGCTGCTCGACGAGCTAAATAAACGGTGAGTCCTTTTTTCCATGGAACTACCTTCTGAATTCCTCGCTGCTCAGAATAAACTGTGACAATTTTTGGTCGCTTTTCTTCAAGCTGTTTGCCATTGGGATCGCGGACGACATCAATGGCTGTCCCGATCGCTGCGTTTTGCGCGCCCGCAACCGGATTCCCTCCAGAAGTCAGTGTTCCTACGGCAAAACGCCCCGCTGCTGATTTACAACCTGCCGTCATCATTAGTAGCAGCAGCAGCGGTCCCAAGATGCTGTGGCATAAAATGTATGATTCCCTGTTCAATCCACTTCCTGTTCTGTCAGGATATTGCATAGTTGACCTTCCTCCTTGGGGCCGAGTTTCTCCAGGCTCCGAAACCGTGCCTGCAACTAGGCGGCAGACTATCGTAATATCCATTTTTTTTCAACGTTGTGGTTGTGAACGAAAAAACGTTTTCGCCTTGCGGTGCTTCGTCTAGTCTCTAGTCCATGTTCACGGCTCAGGAGCTATTTGACCTTAGCCAGACAGAGCACGCGGCGCTTTTTGAAGATGCCACTCCTGCATGGGAGGCACTGCCTCGCCTCAAGGATTACCTAGAGGCGACCTTGGAGTCGACTAACAGTACCTCTGTCTCGCCTCAGGCGGTTATTGGCAAAAATGTTTTTCTGGGGAAAGGCACCACCGTGGAGCCCGGGGCATGCATTGAAGGGCCTGCTTTCATAGGCCGAAACTGCCAGATTCGCCATGGGGCCTACGTGCGGGCAAATGTAATTATCGGCGATGGCTGTGTGATCGGAAACTCGAGTGAAGTGAAGAACAGCGTTCTTTTCAACGACTGCCATGTCCCCCATTTTAATTATGTAGGTGATTCCATTCTCGGCCACCATGCACATTTGGGAGCGGGTGTTATCCTTTCGAATCTCAAGTCGATCCCTGGTAACGTAATGGTGGAGGAGTTAGACACAGGCCTGCGCAAATTTGGGGCCTTGATCGGTGACCGGGCAGAATTAGGCTGCAACAGCGTACTCAACCCCGGTAGCATTATCGGCCGAGACAGCGTGATGTACCCGAACACCTGTTGGCGAGGTGTTTTGCCTGCACGCCACATCGTTAAAAACCGTGGCCAGCAAGAAGTGGTGGAGCAAACTTCCAGGGCACAATGATTCTTCCCTCGGAGTACCAGCCTGCTCCCGCTAAAGAAGATTCCGATCTGGAAACGCAGGTGAAGGATATCTTTGGCCCCGAAGGCCTCCTCTCCAAGGCCAATAATTTCGAATATCGACTCCCACAACAATCCATGGCTATGGGCGTCATCCGCGCATTGGAGGCTGGCAAAAATTGCGTAGTGGAGGCCGGCACAGGGGTTGGGAAAAGTCTCGCTTACCTTATCCCTGCGATTTTATTTGGGCATCGTTACTCACGCAAAGCTATCGTTTCCACCCATACCATCAATCTGCAAGAGCAGCTGGCCGAAAAAGATTTGCCCATGTTACAGCGCATCCTTCCCGCTGAATTTTCATATACGTTGCTCAAAGGCCGTGGAAATTATCTCTGTACTCGTCGCCTGGGGAGAGCCGTACAACGTGCTGATGGGCTTTTCACGACCCCGGAAATCGCCGAACTTAAACGCGTAGAGAAATGGGCCAAAGAGACCGTGGACGGTAGCTTGTCAGACTTCGATATTGAGCCAGACCCCAGGGTATGGGAAGCCGTCTGCTCTGAGCGAGGGCTCTGTTCGCCTAAATTCTGTGGCCGCGGCAGCGAGGCGGCTGCATTGCACGGAGAATGTTTCTTTCAGAAAGCCAGACGTCGATTTATCAGTGCTGACGTGTTGGTGCTAAATCATGCTCTCTTTTTTTCTAACCTATGCCTGGGGATAGCAGAATTCGACAAAGAGGATGCAGTCCCCGGGGCGGGACTGATGTTTAAAAACGATTTTGCCATCTTCGACGAGGCACAGCATTTGAGCCGGGTAGCCTCACGCCATATCGGCCTCAACGTCTCCAGTGGTCAAATCCGGTTCAATCTTCAGCGATTGTGGAACCCGCGAACTGAAAAAGGGATTCTGTCCACCCTGCGTAAAGGAGTCATAGTGCAACAGGTGGCCGACGCCATTAATCAGGCCGAAAAACTCTTCGAGCGGATGGAAGTGGCTTGCCATGCTGTGCATGAGAAGTCTCCCAGAAATCAGCGCGACTGGAACGAGTTGCGGATTCGTGAAGCCGGTTTCATTGAAGATAATGTATCCCTTCCATTACAGCGCGTGCGTGAATCGATAGAAACCTTAATTGACGTCAGCGAAGATGAAGAGGCTTCTGCTGAATTGATCGAATGCAACCGCCGCCTTGGCGACATTCGCGAGTCGATCGCGATCTTTGTCAGTCAGTCAGCCGAACATCATGTTTACTGGGTGGAGCGCACTGGGCGACAAAGGCAGAGTCTCGCACTCAATGCAGCCCCCATTAATACCGCTGAGTTTTTACGACAGCAATTATTTAGCCGAAGCGTCCCTGTCGTGTGCACTAGCGCCACCTTGGCAATCGCCGATCCCGAACGAAGTGCACTGCCTCCCGAACAAAAAGCGCTCTGTCCCGGTCTGGAATATTTCATGAATCAGGTTGGAGCAGAATCCGCGAGGCGCGCGCAACTGGGATCACCTTTTGATTACCAGCAACAAGTAAAACTCTACATCGCCAGCCGTATGCCCGACCCGCGCGATGACGAATATGGAGAGGCTCTCAAGCGCTGGATTGAACATTTCATCCGAAAAACCCACGGCAAAGCGTTTGTCCTCTTCACCAACGGCAAATTAATGCGCGAGGTAGCCAAAGCCATGGAGCCTGTGTTTGATGATCTGGGGGTTTGCTCGTTCGTGCAAGGCTCCGGCATGCCTCGCGCCACGATGTTGGAAGAATTTAAGCGTGACACAGACTCAGTCCTGTTTGGCTTGGACAGCTTCTGGCAGGGCGTCGATGTGCCGGGTGAATCCCTGAGTAATGTCATCCTTACACGTTTGCCATTTGCCGTTCCCGACCACCCTTTGA
>CAZAIZ010000150.1:0-4786 GCA_964485275.1 uncultured Pedosphaera sp. | reverse complement strand
ATGATACGCTGGTGATATGGGGTGGAGAGTTTGGCCGGACTCCAATCAGTGAAAAACGCAGCACTCCGGGGCGCAATCACCATATTGACGCCTTTTGCATGTGGTTTGCCGGAGGCGGGGTAAAGGCAGGGAATGTGGTGGGGGAAACCGATGAGTTCGGCTTTGGTGCCATCAGGGACGAATGCCATGTCCACGACCTTCACGCCACCATCCTCCATCTGCTGGGCCTTAATCATGAGAAACTTACCTTTCGCTTTCAGGGACTCGACATGCGCTTAACGGGAGTTGAAGGCGAGGTGATTCAAAAGATGCTGGCTTGATGGGTGGCTTTCTGGAACAAATTGAACCAAAAGCAGTCGAGTTATTTCCGGAAAAAAGCTCCATTTTAGCAGCCGTCTCCGGCGGACTAGATTCAATGGTCTTACTCCATTCCCTGAATGCCATATCTAGGAAATATCGCTGGCGAATTGCGGTCGCCCATTTCAATCACAAGTTGCGAGGCTCTGAATCTGACGCCGACCAGCACTTGGTGTCCACTTTCTCAGAACAGCTCAATCTGAAAATTTCCCAAGGATCCTGGAGAAAGGGTTCAAAATTCATCAAGGAACACGGACTGGAAATGGCGGCCCGGGAAAGTCGCTATGAATTTCTTGGCAATGCTGCAAAAAAGCGTCGTTGTAATTTTATCGCCACCGCCCATCACTCGGATGATCAGGTGGAAACTTTCCTCTGGCGGATGATGCGCGGATCTGGAGGAGAAGGCCTTGGCGGGATGCGGCCACTATCACCTCTTTCCGGGAAACCAGAAATCCAATTGGCGCGCCCCCTGATTTCCATTAACAAATCGGATCTGGAAGAATATGCCAAAATTCACACTATTCCTTTCAGGGAAGATGCCAGCAATACAGACCCCAAATTCCTGCGCAACAAAATCCGCAGAAATCTCATCCCTTATCTCAAGCGGCATTTTAACCCGGAAATCCAAACTTCCATCCTTCAATCTCAAAACCTGATTGCAACTGACTCCGACTACGCTAAGACATCAGCGTTAAAGTGGATTGATTCAGGCAAACGGACTCCTTTTTCAATTCTTCACGTAGCGGTTCAGCGGTGGGTTATATGGAATCAGCTCATTGAGCTGGATATTGAGCCTCAGTTTGTCCTAATCGAAAACTTGCGCATATCCACCGGTCAGCCCATCTCACTTAACACAACCGAACGAATTCACCGCGATCAAAATGGAATTATCCATCTCCAGACTATTGAAAAACAGGACTTCATCCATAATCAGAAAATCATCAAGGCAGGACCGCAATGGGTAAAGCATGAGTTCAGCAATCTTGCGATTTCCTGCCGTATCACCCAACAAAGACCTTCGAGTTGTGATGGGGAACTTTTCGACGCCGACAAATTGAGTAAACAGATAATCCTAAGACACTGGAAACCAGGAGACCGTTTTCAACCCATTGGCAGCCAATTTAACTCAAAATTACAGGATATTTTCACTAATGCCAGAGTGGAAGCGGCCGAAAAACGCACACGAATACTTGCATGTAATGATTCAGGTATACCTTTTTGGGTTCAAGGCCTACGCATTGGTGAAATGGCCAAAATTACCACAACCACCAAACGCTATTTATCCTGGAAATGGGTTATAATCTAATATATTGGCCGAATTAGACATTTATGCTAGGGTAACTCTTCTTCAAACCGATGGATAACGACGACAACCAGCAGGAAAGCTCCATACGTCCATGGATCATTTACCTGATTATTTTTGGAGCTATCTTTATGCTCCTCATGGCAGGACGTAAAGACACCGAAAACGCAACTGATATTTCATACGATGAATTTATCGGAATGGTGACCAATAACGTTGATGGTAAAGATATCATCATTGAAACAAAAATTAAGTTCTCACAAGCCTCAGAGTTGAAGGAAATTACGGGTAAATCCAGAGAAACCCGGGAGACCGATGACGGATTGGGTTTTGTTCGGGAAAACGGAAAAATAAAGGAAAAAGCCTTTCGCCTTCGATCAACGATCCCCGAGGACCACGAAGCCATAATAATTGGGCACCCAAAAATTGAACAAGAACAGGAGAGCACGCTCCTCTACAGCTTCCTGCTAACAATTTTACCATTCCTGCTGATAGTTTTTTTCATCTACTTCTTTTTCATCCGACAAATCAAAATGGCAGGCAAGGGGGCTATGAGCTTTGGCAAAAGCAACGCGCGGATGATGAATAAGGATAAAAATAAGATTACCTTCAAGGACGTTGCCGGTGTAGAGGAAGCGAAGGACGAGGTTTTTGAGTTGGTTGACTTCCTCAAGGATGCAAAGAAATTTCAAAAACTAGGAGGACGTATCCCCAAGGGTATCTTAATGGTTGGGGCTCCCGGAACCGGAAAAACACTGCTAGCAAAGGCAATAGCTGGTGAGGCCGACGCTGGATTTTTCAGTATTAGCGGTTCAGATTTCGTTGAAATGTTTGTTGGAGTTGGCGCCAGTCGTGTGCGCGATATGTTCGAGCAGGCGCGTAAAAGCACCCCATGCCTTGTCTTCATCGATGAGATAGATGCAGTTGGTCGCCACCGAGGGCACGGACTGGGCGGAGGCAATGACGAACGAGAACAAACCCTCAATGCGTTGCTCGTCGAAATGGATGGTTTTGATTCGCAGGAGGGCATTATCATAATCGCCGCCACCAACCGTCCTGATGTTTTAGACCCAGCACTGTTGAGGCCGGGTCGTTTTGATCGTCAAATTACAGTCCCATTACCGGATGTCCGCGGCAGGGAGGCGATACTTAGAGTACATGCTAAGAAGGTTAAATTAGCCAAGACTGTGGATCTATCGGTTATCGCAAGAGGGACACCAGGTTATTCAGGTGCTGAATTGGCCAATCTACTCAACGAAGCAGCCCTCCTTGCAGCTAGGAAAAACAAGAAACGCATTGCGATGATTGAGCTTGAAGAAGCTCGCGACAAGGTCCGTTGGGGCCGCGAGCGCCGAAGCCTGGCAATGAGTGAAGAGGATAAAACCAGGACCGCCTGGCATGAAGCCGGGCACGCCATTCTTAATGTGCTCTTGGAACATTGCCATCCGCTGCACAAGGTAACGATCATTCCAAGGGGGCAATCACTCGGGGCAACAATGAGTCTGCCAAAGGAGGATGTACTCAACCACCATAAGCTTCAGCTTCTTGATACAATATGTATGACCATGGGTGGCAGGATTGCTGAAGAGATGTACTCGGGCGATATCTCCTCAGGGGCAGCAGGAGATATTCAACAGGCCACCAAAATGGCAAGGGCAATGGTGACTCAATTCGGAATGAGCGAGGAACTGGGCATGGTTCAATATGGCGGAGATAATGAATACGTTTTCCTCGGTCGAGACATGGCTCAGGCAAAAGATTATAGCGAAGACACAGCCCAGTTAATAGATGAAGAAGTTAAACGAATAATCAATGCGGCCTATGAGCGCGCCAAGAAATTGATTACCGAAAATCATGATAAGGTAAAAACCATCGCCGAAGCCCTAAAGGAATGCGAAACACTGGATGCAACCCAAGTTGAAGAAATTGTAAAAACAGGGACCTTTAATGCGCCTGACAACAATTCAGACAACACCAAGGGAATGACAGGAGCTGAAGCATCAACCCCAACTTCTACTGACAAGGGCGATAAAGAACCCCCTGAAACAGACTCCGGAATAGGCACCAAATCTCCGGCCCCCGCCCCCGCATAAACCACCATCCATGATTATCGCACCCTCCCTTCTGGCGGCAGATTTTGGGAAACTCACTTCCGAAGCCGACCGGGCGGAGCGCTCAGGAGCCGACTGGCTTCATTTAGATATAATGGATGGGCATTTCGTCCCCAATATCAGTTTTGGCCCCGAAGTAGTTTCGGTTCTGAGGCCTCATTCAAAATTGTTTTTCGACGTGCACTTAATGTGTTCACGGCCTGAAATTCTCATAGAATACTTTCAGGACGCTGGTGCCGATCAACTCATAATCCACGCTGAACTGAATGACAAGGTGTCCGATCTTATATGGAAGATAAAAAACCTCGGCTGCAAGGTTGGACTAGCCCTCAATCCTCCGACCGCCATCACTGCAGCAGAACCATTTTTGGATAAAATCGACCTTCTACTTATAATGACAGTTAATCCGGGATTCGGAGGTCAGTCATTTATGGATGAATGCCTTCCTAAAATTCAACAAGCTTGGGAATGGCGGCGGGACAAGGGCCTGGGCTACCGAATAGAAGTCGATGGAGGGATTGATACTCAAACTGCCATTGAATGCTCGAAGATGGGTGCCGACACATTTGTTAGTGGAACAGGACTGTTCAAAAAACGCAACATGAAGCAGGCTGTTCAAAAGATGCGCGAAATGACGGAAAAGAATCGCAGACGCAGTTAGGTATGCCAATGCAATATCCGGTAAAATTCGGCACCGACGGCTGGCGTGCTGTCATTGGTGAAGACTATACATTTAACCATGTACGTCTAGTGGCACAGGCTACTGCAGATTATTTTGCGCGGAGACACACAAATAGAACGCTCAAGAAAATAGTCGTTGGCTTTGATAGACGTTTTCTTTCTGATGAATTCGCCGCCGTAACAGCAGAAGTTTTGGTTGGAAACGGTTTTCAGGTTGTACTCTCAAAATCCCCTGTTCCCACTCCGGCAGTATCATGGCATACGGCCCGTGGCAAATGTCGCGCTGGCATCATGATTACTGCGAGCCACAACCCGGCAAGGTTTAATGGCTATA
>CAZAIZ010000149.1:0-4804 GCA_964485275.1 uncultured Pedosphaera sp. | reverse complement strand
GGCACAGTCAGTTTTTTAGTTTGATGCGACAGGTTTTGCCGGGAGTTGAACCGATTAGGGTGCCCTTGGATCATCCGGTTCACAATGGAATGCCGTTCCTGCCGATCGTGGCCCCGCATGGGGGGAGGGTTGCCTATGGGTGGGTGGTGGAAAGCCGTATGGTGGCCTATTATCACCCCGGTGATATTGGCGATGCCTGGGCCGATGGCCATGCCGGCGTCTCTGGGCAAATATATGAGGCTTGTTACCGATTGGGGGGAAATGTCATTCTCTATGCCCATGCCGAGTACAGCAAATGGCTCTTGGCTAGAAAGAAAGCGGACAAAAAATGAATAGACTCTTCACCCTTCTAATTGTTTTATCGGGACCTTTTTCTTCCTTGGCTCAGTTGGGGTATCTGGAGCAGATTCCAGTGGAAACGTTTGCCAAGATGCGTGAGGTGGAACGGTTTCAGCTAAAAGTTGCTGAAAAATTTTATATCAAGGGTGAGTACAAGATAGCCGCTTCTGAGTATGAGAAATTTCTTACCCTATATGAAAGAAGCTTGGCGGCTCCTTATGCCCAGTTGATGTGGAGCCATTGTTTGATTAAACAGCGCAAGGTTTACACAGCGATCAAGGATGGATTCCGGTCGGTCATCGATTATTGGCCCGATTCTCATGAGGCGATGCTCTCAGGCTACTTGATAGGGCGCAGTTATCAATCAGCCGGCGAATTGCAGAATGCCGAAAAAGCCTACATTCAAACGATAAATACCAATCCCGAGCATCACACGAGTGTTTTGTCCAAGTGGGAGTTGGCTGAGGTTTATCGGATTCGTAAAGACACGGTTAAGCGGGTTAATATATGGGAGGACCTCACCTATAAAACAAAACGGACGAAGGAAAATAACTACCAGACAACCCATGCCTCGATTTACCTGGGGCAGCACCACTTTTATGCCGGCGACTTTGCCAATGCATTCAAGGCACTTGAGACGACTTATAAAGGGAGAACCCTGGTCAACCAGCTGCACCGGTATGCTTCGAGTCCGATCAGCTCCCTGACAGGTAGTCAGGAAAAATCTGCAACCGGCACCAAATTGGCTGATGAACTTATTGCCTATATCCTGGAGCAGGTGCCTCAGGATTTAACCAAGGATGCCAATATATCAGCAACCCGTGACTACTATTATACCATCGCAGCGACCCACAGCAATGCGCGGCGGGACAAGGAGGGGCTTGCTGCCTATGAGGCCTTGGGCAAGTTGATTGGAGTCGATGATGGGCTTCGATCCAAACAGGCTTCCTGGCATCGGAGCCGAAAACGGTATGTCGAGGCGCGCAGAATATACTCACAATACAAGGATCGCGAAGCCGGTTTGGCGGCGACTGCCGATTCCTGGTATGAAGAAAAGAAATGGAGCGAGGCTGTTAATGTCTATAACCAACTTATCGGATTGGACAAGGAAAAGGAAGGGCAGTGGCAACAGGCCATTGTCGGCGTTTGGCGCAAGGCCGGCGAGTGGGATAAGGCTATTGCCACCTACCGGATACTGCTCACTGTGGAGGCGGGAAAGTTTGGTGACTGGTATTGGGGAATCGCTGATTGTTATGAGCGTACCGGACGCCTGAAGGAGGCGATCCATAGTTACCGGCAGTCTGACCGTTACCCCAACGTATATTTTGCCATGGCTTCCTGTCATCGCCGCCTAAAACAGTACAAGGAGGCTCTGGTCCTGTATCATCAGGCGCGTGCGGACAAGGGCTCAGCTCCCGAGGCCACCAAGCTGATCGCCGAAACCTATGAGCAGTCTGGAGCACGGGAGAACGCCATTAAATGGTTCCAACAAACCTGCAAACTCTATCCCAAGACCAGTCAGGCGAGCCGGTCCCACGCGCATCTTCAAAGTAAATACAAAATTAGTGTTACTCTGGGGGGGGCGAACGAGAAGGAGTAGGAATTACTTCTTGGTGTATTGTTTTCCTGAAGAGGGACGATAATTCAGACGTCTAAGATTACGAGAAAGGTTCCCAAGATTGACTTTTGAGGCCAACTCTCGTTCATTACCCCGAACATGATACGCAAATTCATCGGTTTTATTGTGGTTTTTGTTCTTGCGGGCACATTTTCCAAGGCGGCAGAGAAAAAGCCGCGTAAGATTGATTTCGTTAAGGAGATCCAGCCGATTTTCGAATACAACTGCGTGGGTTGTCATCGCGAGGGGAATGAAAAGAAATTTAGCGGTGATTACCGAATGGATACCAAGAAACTCACCTTTAAGGGAAAGCGTGAGGGCAAGGGGATTGTGCCCGGGGACCATGAGGAAAGCACGGTTTGGGAATTCATGACCTTACCCCTGGATGATGATCTGGTTATGCCGCCTGAGGAAACAACCCAGCGACCCACCAAGGAGGAGATTGAACTGGTTGCCCAATGGATCGACCAGGGTGCTTCATGGCCCGATGGGCTGGAGCTTAGGCCCAGAAAAAAAATTATTAAGGCCGAGGATGAGGGCAAGATTGTGGAGTCTATCTTTAACAAGATTATGACTACTCACAAGAAGATATCTGAGGAGGATATGAAACCCTATAAGAACCGGATTACTGAGACCTTGGTGGACTATGAGATGGTGCCAATCAGGGGGGGGGCTTTTTTAATGGGGAGTCCGGAGGGTGAGAAAGGACGTAATAAGGACGAAGGGCCGCAACGGAAGGTGAAGGTTTCATCCTTCTGGATGGGTAAGCATGAGGTGACCTGGGACGAGTTTCACAAGTTCATGTACTATGGAAAAAATAATTCATTGAAGAGTGGCTCCGCTGAATATTATTTGGACGCGGTGGCGACTCCGACAAAACCTTATGTGAACATGGATTTTGGCATGGGGACCGGCAAACATCCGGCTGTCTGCATGACCCACCATGCGGCCAATAAATACTGTCAGTGGTTAAGTGCCAAGACGGGCCATTTCTACCGATTGCCGACAGAGGCCGAATGGGAATATGCTGCACGTGCAGGAACCACCACTGCCTACTCGTGGGGGGACAAGGGCGATGCAGCGACCTTGAATAACATGACCTGGAACCAGGGCAACGTGTTTGACCCGATTACCTTTGAAACGCGTTACCGGCAGGTTGGAAGCAAGAAGCCCAATCCCTGGGGTTTGTATAACATCCATGGCAATGTGGCCGAATGGGTTTTGGATGGCTATGCGCCCTACAAGGCATCCAAAGGGATGCTCGTGAATCCGTGGGTGAAGGGAACCAAACCCTACCCGCATGTGGCACGGGGAGGTTCATTTCATGAGCAAATGCCGCTCACCAAGTTGCGCAGTGCCGCCCGTATCTTTTCGGGGCCACACTGGAAACAACAGGACCCGCAATTACCCAAGAGTATCTGGTATCTTACCGATGCCACTTTTTTGGGAATGCGCCTTGTGCGCCCTCTGGAAGTGCCCACCAAGGAAGAGATGCAGGCTTATTGGAATAACGGAGTGGAATACGATACGCCGATTGATTGAACTCTGGACAGGGTCGTGGAATTTGGTAGTGTTTTCACACCGACTTTAACCCCGTAAACTGACTTTATAGAATTATGAAAAAGAAATCCGATAGTGCCGCTGTGAACCGGCGGAATTTCCTGAAATCCTCCGGTAAGGTGGCTGCTGCAGGCACCTTGCTCAGCCAGTTGCCGATTGAGCGTGTAGCGCATGCTGCTGTGAGCGACACGGTGAGTGTCGCCCTTGTGGGATGCGGTGGACGTGGCAGTGGTGCGGTAAGCCAGATCAGGAACACCAAGGGAAACACCAAGCTTGTAGCTGTGGCCGATGTGAACACTGAGAAGGCCAAAAGCCGGGTTGCTGGATTTAAAAAGCAGTTTAACGACTGGGTTGATGTTCCTGAGGATAGGATTTTCGGCGGTCTGGACGGTTACAAGTCGGCGATTGATTCGGGTGCCGACCTGGTGGTCATCGCAACGCCACCGGGATTCAAGCCGCAGCAGTTTGAGTACGCGGTCAAGGCCGGCAAGCACATCTTCTGTGAAAAGCCGGTTGCCTCTGACGCCCCGGGTGTTAGGCGGGTGCTGGCAGCTACTCAGGAGGCAAAGAAGAAGAATCTCATGGTGGGCATCGGATTACAGCGTCGTCATGAGGAACGCTATATCAACAACGTGAAGATGCTTCATGATGGAGCGATTGGTGAGATAAACCTGATGCGTGTTTATTGGAACGGTCGCGGGATTTGGTATCGTGACCGCACGCCCGACCAAACCGAAATGACCTTTCAGTGCAACAACTGGTATCACTTTATCTGGGCCAGTGGTGACCAGATTTGTGAACAGCATATTCATAATCTTGATGTTGGCAACTGGGTTATGCAGGGCTACCCGGTTTCGGCAAACGGGATGGGCGGCGGAGAGATGCGACAAGTGGGAAAAACCTATGGCGATCGAACCAAGACACAGATTTATGACCATACCTTCGTTGAGTACACCTATGCCAACGGTCACAAGATGTACAGCCAGGGTCGGCACCTTGGAGGGAATCAAACCTTCGGTCATGTCGCCGAATACGCCCACGGCAGCAAGGGAACATGCAAACTGGCCAGGGCAATTGTCCCATCCAAAGGCGACCCGATCCTCATAAAGGGCAAAGGCGGCGGGCATCAGCAGGAGCAAACGGATCTCATTGAGTCCCTTTCGAAAGGCGAGATCTATAACGAGGGTGAATACGGTGCCAAGGCGACTTTCACGGCCATCCTTGGTCGCGAAGCCTGTTACTCAGGCCGTGAGCTCAAGTGGGATGATCTTCTCCAAAAGGGTCACG
>CAZAIZ010000148.1:0-4814 GCA_964485275.1 uncultured Pedosphaera sp. | reverse complement strand
TGGGGAGACTGACGAAGTCTTCAAACTGATACTGTTCCTGCCAGGAAAAATCCCAATCGGGGATGTTTAGTAGATTGAGAACCTGACCTTTTGGGGTGGTGGCAGTCATACGCAGCACCTTCCCCAGATAATGGGCGTGGGCACTCACAGCAAAAGCTTCAACATCAATGGGAAGGACGAAACTGTCTTTGATGGTATAGGTTTTTTCACCAGCCGGTATATCCACTCCTGAAATTGCTCCAAACACGGGAGGTAACTGCACTCCGGTAAAGGCGGTGCGGGGTGGTTGGTCGGTAAAGTAAAGGCCGACTGTCGATTGATCCTGCTCGGGCTTGCCTGAAGGATGGTAATGCATCGCGAGCACCAGATCAGCATTCTTGGGGAGCCGCCATGCCAGATCAGCCGGCAGTCTGTTGGGTTGTCCTCCAACGGCCCAACCGCCCAGAGACCCAATCCCGCGACCTTGGCGACGCATCCGCCGAAAGCCGGGTGTTTTTTCCCTTTTGTCCAGTCGACGTGCTTCACCGGTTGTATCGTAGCTGAAAAGGCAATGATGAACCACGGTACGGGCATCGGGACGGAATTCTATGGCTTTTAACCATTTATCTTTGGGTAAATTCAACGGTACGACAAAGCTGCGATAGATATCACGACCGGAGGCAGGCACAGGAAAGGGTTCTGTCATTTTAACTACCAAATCAGGTTTGCCCAACTGCCACCCGGTGACAAATTTTGGCATGTTTGGTAGTTTGCTTGGGTCGCCTTCAGGCATGCCAGCCTCAACCCAATTACTGATTGTAGTGATTTGTGCGTCAGATAGGCTGCGGTCTCCATGAAATTTAAATGAACCTTTTTGAGCGTGCCATGGAGGCATAATCTGATCTTCAGTTACGCGTGCGATTAGCTTTCCACGTTTGCTAACATCATTATAGTCCATCAACTTGAATGGGCCGGATTCGCCAGGTCGATGGCAGGAAGTGCAGTTTTGGAAGATGATGGGAGCCACATGCTCAGTGAAGGTGATCTCCTTTGCACATAAGGGCAGGGTGATAATGCTCAGGATAATTAGCGTCTTGTTCATTTTAGTTTTGGAATGTAGCACCCGATGCATTCGCCTTGTGCCGGGGGAACCTTTTTATTGGCCAGTACTGCGTCGATTGCATTTCTCAGATCGTGTTGTGTAATAACCTTACGAGGCTTCCCGAAATCCTCATAATAATTATTTATCCGGCCACGATACACTATTTGTCCCTTGCTTACGATGACTGCCTCTGGAGTCACCTCCGCCCCGGTGGCCTTGACCAGATGATGTTTGTTGTCCAGTACACTCCTTATTTCAGTAAGGCCAAAATCCTTTTGGTGGGTTGCGAGCTCGTTTTTCGTTGTTTGCGGGTCAGCGTAAACAAGGGTGAACGCAACCTTGCCTTTATAAGCCTGTGTGATGCGCAAAATTTCCGGCACCATCTTGTTTGCTACCGGGCAATCATATGTGGTGAAAAACAGCACCGAGGGTTTTGCTTTTGGAAACGGCCTTAACGGTTTGCCTTGGACATCCTTTAGGGTCAAGCCGGTTTGAACCTCTTGCTTATGCAATTGAGCGGCCGGGAGCCAGCCTGCGATAAAAAAAATAAGTCCTAGACGCCCCATCAATTGTTACTTTGGTATACGGCTTTCGAGGCAGGGAGGTTACCATCCTTCACCCCGGGAGGCAACGGTGGGTATGACTATGGCCTTGCGGCGATTAATTCGGCGATTTGCACCGCGTTCAGAGCAGCGCCCTTGAGTATTTGATCGCCCACGACCCAGAAGCTCAGGCCGTTTTTCATGGCGCAATCCTTACGGATACGGCCCACGGCGCAGTTGTCCTTTTGGGCCATATCGAGGGCCAGGGGATAGACATTTTTTTTAGCATCATCGAGCAGATCAATGCCGGGAGCCTTCTTTATTGCTTGGCGGGCGTTGGCTACTGTCACGGGTTTGGTGAACTCGGCATTGACCGCGATGGAGTGGGCACGATAGACGGGGATGCGCACGCAGGTGCTGCTGGCCTTGAATCGGGCGTGATGCATGATTTTTCGGCCCTCATTCTCAAGTTTCATTTCCTCTTTTGTGTAGCCGTTACTGAGGAAGGTGTCGACATGGGGCAGGGCATTAAACGCAATTTGATGGGGGTATACCGCCTTCTTGACTTTACGGCCCTTGGCAAGTGCCTTGACTTGTTGTTCCAGTTCAAAAATTCCCTGGGCACCGCTGCCGGACACGGCCTGGTAGGTGGAGGCAAAAATACGTTTTACACCGAAAGCCTGATGCAGTGGGTTAAGCGCCATAAGTGTGATGGCAGTGGTGCAGTTGGGGTTGGCAATAATGCCTTTGTGTCTTTGGGTGTCCGCACCATTAATTTCGGGCACTACGAGTGGCACTTTTTTATCCATACGAAAGGCACTGGAATTATCAACGACCACGGCTCCGGATTTAACCGCCAAGGGGGCAAATTTTCGGCTGATTTCCCCTCCGGCACTGAAGAGTGCGATATCAATCTCATCAAATGAACTGCCAGTTAACTCACGAACTGTTAAGGGCTTTCCTTTGAAGTGGATCCGTTTGCCTGCACTGCGCTTGGAGGCCAGGGGTACAAGTTGGTTTACAGGAAAACGGCGGGTTTCCAGAACCTGAAGCATTTCCTGGCCCACCGCGCCGGTGACGCCTACCACCGCTACATTGACTTTTCGCTTTCTCATCAAAGGGGACAAGGAGCATACGTGAAACATCTGGACTGTCAAAGCGTCAAAAAGGCTCGTCGCTTGCCGAAGCCTATGGTTGGGTGGTTGCCGTGAGTGAAGGTGTTGCCATTCGACCAGCCACACGAAAGGACCTGCAGGCTATTCTGGTGATTTATAATGCAGCCGTTCAGGAGCCAGCTTCAGCCTATGAAGATACCCCCCATACCTTGAGTCAACGTGAGGAATGGTTTGACCATTTCAGTAATCACAATTTTCCCATCCTGATCGCTGACTGTAATGACATTGTGATAGGCTGGGGTTCTCTGGGCCCTCATCAGTCACGATCCGGATTTCGATTTACTGGTTCAGTGGCAGTGTACGTGGACAAACTATACCGTCGGCGTGGTATTGGGAGTCAATTGCTGGAGGCTTTATTGGAAGCGGGTCGCCAGCGCAAGCTGCACACGGTCTTGGCGGTGGTCGATTCTGAAAATGAATCAAGTCTAGAGCTGCATAAGGAGCATGGTTTTACTCAGGCCGGTGTGCTGAGGGAGGCGGGGTGTAAGTTTGGTGAGTGGCGTGATGTGGTCTATATGCAGAGCCATCTGGATGATCGGCCGATACCTTGAGTCATAAAAAAAACGGCCGCACCTTTGCAGGCACGACCGGTGAAAGAGTTGGTGGGCTTAGTTGCCGCCCTTCGGCTGCCCTCCTTTACGGCGATCCTCGAATTGCTTGCGGAGGTCCTCCATGCGTTTCCTGCGTTCCTCATCAGCTTTCGCTCTAACTGGGTCTGAGAGTCTGAAATTCTTTTCAAAGCCCTCGGCGTCCGGGTTTTCGAGTGCATTCAAACGTTGTTCCACCTGAGTAAACATGGTTTGAAAATCAGCATCACCAGTGCTGGCCTTGAGGCCGTTCAAAATGCCACGTCGTGCAGCAATGCCATCAGCGTCAGGCCTGCCTTCGGTAAGGCGGCGAACTTCGCGAACGGCAGATTCACGGGAACCACCACCACGTCCTCCGCCGAACATATCGCGCATTTGGCTTCCCAAATCTCGTCCGCGACCTCTTTCTTCGCCGCTTTCACCACTTGCTTCACGGGCGGCTCTTTCTGCTTCACGTTTTGCTTCGGCTTCGGCCTTGGCGATGGCTTCTTCTCCCATCTTCACGAGATAAGCCTGAAATCGTTCCACAAGAATCTGCCCCGACTCAGGGTGAATGTCGATGTAGTCATTAATAACCCCATAGAGCTCGCCCTTTCCTCGATCATCCAACCCGCCTTCGCGATACTTTTGGGCCAATATCGGTACCGAATCTTCCTTTAACACTTCGCGGAAATAACGCAGGGCGCTTCCATTTAATTTACCTTCCGCAACCAAAAGTTCACCCGCATCATCCTTGAAGTCGGCGTCCTTGTATCTGATGATTAATTCCCACAATCTTCCATTGGTCGCTTGCTCCAAGCGGGATGGGACTTCCGAAAGTTCAGGGGGATTCATCAATAAATCCTTGGCTGCTCCAAGAACCTGTTTGGCATACTTGTGTTCGCCTTCTGCGATTTCAGCCAGCATGCGGTCAACCAAGTTAACCTCTACACCGCTACCCGTGTAGCCGAGGATTTTGACAAGCGCTCCTTCTGATTCATTGGTGCTAATGCGTCCCAATGTTTCGATAAGGCCCAAACGGAGTGACTGGGGCATCATTTCGCGGCGGACTTCGCCACGATTGCTCGGACCTCCTCGACCACGATCATCACCGCCAGGACGTTGGCCAAACCCGCCGCCAGGACGTTGACCGCCTTGGCCAGGGCGTTGGCCAAACCCGCCGCCAGGACGTTGACCGCCTTGGCCAGGGCGTTGGCCGCCACCAGGTTGGGCTGAGAGTGCAGCTGTTAGAGCTGTTAAAGTAATAAGTGTATAAATTCGGTTCATTATGTTTCTTGGTTTACTTGATTATAATTTTATCGACCGCCTCCTCTGCCGCGGCCCCAGTCGCCGCGGCTACGTCCGCTACCAATCAGGCTGCGGATGGCCCGCCCGCCGTCTTCACCCAATGCCTCTAGCTGGACTTTTTGCTCTTCGGTCATGAGTTCAG
>CAZAIZ010000147.1:0-4838 GCA_964485275.1 uncultured Pedosphaera sp. | reverse complement strand
GAAGGTGGTTTCGCTCCAAAAACATACATGGGTGGGGTCCTGTATGTAGTGCCATTTGGTGAAAGCTTCCCTGCCAGAAACCCGCTTGGTCATAATTCCCAACCAGCCTCCCGGTTTGAGTGCGTTATAGAGAATCTCCAAATCTTTGGACGGGTAATGCAAGTGCTCAAAGACTTCAGTGGCGGTAATAAAGTCGTAGGTGCCTGATAAGACGTTTTTATCGGGATGATAGATGGGGTCGTAGAGGGATATATTGTGGCCTGCTTCTTCCAGAATTACTGAAAGTGTAGGTCCGGGGCCGCAACCGAAGTCCAGTCCTGAGCTTTTAGGTTTGAGATTTTCAAGCAAGGGTCTGGCTAGGCGGTTGAGGAAATCACGGTAGCCTTTGTCTTCTGGATGGTTTTCATGCAGATCATATTGCGCCTTTTCCTCTTTTTGGGTTGGCAGGAATTCAGGAGCAACAAAGACCAGGGCGCATTGTTTGCATCTAAGGAAACTACGCCGGGTGTCTTGGTGGAAAAAATGACAGCCACCTTGGCAAAGCGGGCAGGGAGCACTGGGGTTTTCTAGCCCCACTTGGTGTGATCAGCGCTGGCCGCACGGTCCAGGTGGGTGTAGCCGCCATCCACAAAGATGATTTGGCCGGTGGTATGGCTGCTGCGTGGTGAGGCAAGAAAGACGATCATGTCGGCCAGCTCTTCAGGTGTAGTCATGCGTCTGCCCAAGGGAACCAATTCCTCTATTCTTTTTCGTGTTGTTTCCGGGGCATCAAGGGAATCAAACCATTTCTGGTACTGGGGAGTGATGCATTCAGCTGGGAGCACACAGTTTACCCGGACATTATCCGGGGCCAAGGCAATGGCCCATTCACGCGTGAGCGCGTTCATGGCGCCTTTGGCTGCGGCATAGCCTGAAGTGCTGCCCTGGCCGGTAACTGCCACTTTGGAGCTAACATTGATGATCGCTCCCTGATTCATAGCAAGCTCTTCACGGCACAAGTGGGCCAGTGCATAAACGTGCGAAAGGTTCAGGTGAACTGAATCCATGAATTCCCCCGGCGTAGTGCCCAGATCTTTGCCGTCATTGAAACCGGCGTTATTGACCAGGATATCTATCTTCCCGAACGCTTTGAGGGTTTCATCGACAACTTTTTTTTGGGCGGATTCTTCAGCAAGTTCGGCTTCAATAAAAATTCCGTCTACTTCCCGTGCCAACACCTCACCCTCAGAGGGACTGCGCCCGGCAATGGCAACCTTGGCTCCTTCGGCGGCAAATGACCGGACGGTCGCAGCGCCAATACCCTTGGAGCCACCGGTGACAATAACTGATTTTCCACTAAGTTTGAGGTCCATGCCCGTTGGTTCCCTGTTGTTAGGGTAAATGGTGCGCGAGAGAGGACTCGAACCTCCACCCCCGAAAGGACTACCACCTCAAGGTAGCGCGTCTACCAATTCCGCCACTCGCGCACGGGGGGCACACATAATGGCTTTGCCAATCGCCATGGCAAGTCTGTTTTGTGGATTGCTTTTTGGTGTGATTATTAGTTAATAGTTCCGTAGCAAAGGTGGTGAGTTGATTTGCTGAGATTCAGCGAAATTCGCCCCATTTCCAAATGGCTGAACAAAATTCAGGGATTGTACGAAGACAGGTCTCCAATGAAGGGGGTTCCACTACCTCTGAGAAAGAGATAGATGAGGTGGGGATGGAGGCCCGTCAGCTTTATGAAAAGGGCTATGGGTTGTTGGAAAAGAAACAGTACGACTATGCCATGGAGCTTCTAATCATGGCTTTGGAAAAGGAGCCGGCTTTTTTTGAGTGTCGAATGTCATTGCGGGCTGCGCAGGTGAAAAAGAATGAGAGTGCCGGCAGTTTGTCAAAGATGGCCGGCACGGCGGCCAATGCCCATAACATGGCGCAGGCAAAGGTGGCACTTGCCCGGGACAATTATTTTGGGGCCCTGGTTCATGCGGAGAAAATACTATGCGCGGACCCTGAGAGTTCTGTGGCCCACCGCGCTATAGTTGAGTCAGCAGGGGCACTTAATTTTCCTCAGACAATGATCTCCTCCCTTCAGATTCTAAAAAAGACCAATCCTGATGAGCAGGAGCTTACCAGGGAGTTGGCGGCTGCATTAGAAATGCTAGGAGATTGGGATCAGGCAGAGAGAGTCATGCTGAAGTTGGCGGCGACTAATCCCGATGATCCGGTTTTACAGCAGGCCTACAAGGACACGGCAGCCAAGGCGACTATTTTTAGGGGAAACTATGAGAAAACTTTCGAGGGTGATAGTGATGATGAGGAGGACAACGCAGGAGGCTCAATACTGACTGCTGAGCAGGCACTCGAGGAAAGAATTTACGTGATGGAGGAACGGCTTCAAGAGGAGCCCGAGAATTTTAAACTTGGGGTGGATATTGCAAAGCTCTATGTGGAAATGAAAGACTTTGAAAGGGCTTTTGAGTATTATGAATGGGTGAATGAGGAAAACAAGATACCTGATTCCAACATTGATAAAGCCTTTGCTGATGCATATGAGGCCCAGTTTAACCATCAGATAGATCAGCTTCCGTCTGATTCAGACAAACGGGAAACATTGGCAAATGAACGGGACGAGTTTCTGCTGAAGAACTGTCATGAACGGGTGGATCTTTACCCGACCATGCCTGAAATTCGATACGAGCTGGGGGAACGCTTGTTTCATGCTGGAAGGGTGAATGAAGCAATCCAGTCCTTTCAGAGGGCGCAGAACAGCCCCAAACATAAGCTGGACTCGCTTAATTACCTGGGGAAGTGCTTCATGAGCCGTGGGTTGTATGACATGGCCCTAAGTCAGTTCGAAAAGGCGTTGGCTGAAAAGGGGGTTTTTGATGAACAGAAAAAGGATCTGGTCTACAATTTCGCCTGTGTTTATGAGGAGCTCCAAAGGCATGAAGAAGCGCAGAGGCATTTTAAGAGCATTTATGAGGTCGATATCAGCTTTAGGGATGTCGCTCAGAGAGTGGAAAAAGGTTACCCTGAGGGTGCCTGAGTTTGACGTATTCGGAGAATTTGATTAGGACTCCTCAGGTTATGTTTTACATGGTACGATTTGTTTTGTTACTGGGATTGGGTGCTTCGCCTTTTCTTTTCGCTGAAGGACTCAAGGTCAAGGTAAGTGCGCAGACCTTTACTGCGCCGGAAAAATGGAAGTCAGAGAAGACATCCAGCAGTATGCGGGCGGCTCAATTTAAGATTTCCGGGAAAGAAGGGCAGGAACCGGCCGAGTGCGTATTTTTTTATTTCGGTCCCGGTGCCGCCGGTGGGGCCAAGGCGAACCTGGATCGTTGGGCCAATCAGTTCGCCAAGGAACCCAAGCCAGTGTTCAAGGTTGAGCAGCCTAAGCCTGAAGCTGGGGGGGTTCAGGTTGTATACCTGTTTGCCGAAGGGACCTTTATGAGTGGTCCACCCTTTGGTGGGGCCAAGGTGCCCAAGAAAAATTATGGCATGGCTGCTGCAGTGTTGGGGGTCAAGCCGGGTTATATTTTTGTTAAAATGACCGGGCCGAAGGAGATTGTGGAAAAGGCCCGGCCAGATTTCAAAAAAATGGTCGAGAGCGGGTTGAAATAATTTCCCGTCTCACAATGACATGAAACACTTTGCACGGTGGGCGCGTTTTTGGGTATTTCTCCTGGCCTTGTATAGGTTAGAGGCGGGAACTGTGACTACCAAGGACGGGCAGGGGTACACCGGATTGGTGAAGTTCGAGGGTGCCGAGCATCTCAGCGTGGGGCCCTTGAAGGGGCCCCGTAAAAAAATTCCCCTTAAGGAGGTTGTGGCCGCAACTTTTGATATACCTGTAAATCCTGAGATGCTGGAGACCGGGGTGCCCAAAGCCGGCAAGGGATACGGTTTGTTGGCAGCTTATCATGACCGGCCAAATTTCAAGGGGCGGGTTATTTACCGGATTGATCAAACCGTGAATCATCAGTGGCGTTCGCAGCAGCCGGTTTTCGATTTGCCTAGGGATTATTTTTCAGTTCGCTGGAGTGGAGAACTGGACCCGCCGGTGACTGGGGAATACACCTTTACCCTTCATGCCAATGACGGAGGGAAACTGAGGGTGGGGGATATGAATCTGGGCCGATGGGAGGCGCTTTCTGGTTTTCGAGAAGTCGGGAAAGTGACGCTGCAGGCCGGCAAGCGGGTGCCATTTCAGTTTGAGTTTTTTGACAACTATGGAGAGGCCAGTGCCAGGGTTTTGTGGAAGGGGCCAGGTTTCCAGGAAATGCCCATAGCTCCCACGCAGTTTTACCCAAAGACGGACAAGGCACCAAAAGGATTGAGGGTCGGCCCCGGTTTGTTGGGTTGTTATTATCAGAACCGTTTTTTTTATGGGGATGGAGTCCTGTCGGTTGACCCGAAAATTGACTTTGCACCGGTGACGCCACCGGCAGAATTTCCTGACAAAAACTACAGCGTACGGTGGACCGGTCAACTGGAGGTGCCTCACACGGAGGAATACACTTTTAAAATTTCAACTGATGAGGGGGTTCGCCTCTGGGTTGGGAGCCAGTTGGTGATTAATGAGCTTTCCAATCGGACGCCGCGGATATTTTCCGGTGCGGTGTCATTGCAGCGTGATGAGCGCCATAATGTGCGTCTGGAATCGGTGCATCGTGCCGGGCAGGGGAATCTCAAGGTTAGATGGTTAAGTAAGAATACCCCTGAATCGGTGTTTGGAGCAAAGGGCGTCTTTCCCACCTATGAGCCGGTCGAAGTGGAGGAAACTGACGGAAATGAGATGGATGAATCCCAGACCCTGGGCGTTTTCTCGTGGGGAGGCTCAAGAATTGCCTCCA
>CAZAIZ010000146.1:0-4895 GCA_964485275.1 uncultured Pedosphaera sp. | reverse complement strand
CGTATGCTTAATCAGGAACTCGCTGCGCAGTATTCCTATATGTTGCAGGTGTTTCAAAATGCCAAGTTGTTCAATACCGGCAGCAAATGCGCTGGAGGACTATGGTTGTTGGCCAAGGAGGCTCCTCCCAGGCGGGTGGCTCATCCTGAAGAATGGGCGGCATTGAATGAGTCGGCCAGGGAAAAAGTGCTGAATGGACTACAGCCTCAGGACCAAGAGGCTAAACCAGTCTGTAATCTTTGTGGGGTTCATTTGCAACCGCTGGATTGGGATGATTGGGACCGTTGCGAAGTGGGTGTGCGTGCGGTTGACCCCCATACACTGGAGTTGAAACTGGAAAACCCGACTCCTTATTTTCTTGAACTACTCAATCACTATTCCTTTTGGCCGGTGCACCCAGCTACGATTGAAAAGTTTGGGGCACGTACTCAGCGCGGAACAGGCTGGGCTCGTCCGGGAAATCATGTAGGCAATGGACCATTCATTCTTGATGAGTGGCGTATCAATGCTCGTATGTTGATGCGTAAAAGCCCCACTTATTGGGATTCCAAGACGGTAAAACTTAACGAAATCCGATTTTATCCCATCGAGAGCGTGGATACCGAGGAGCGTGCCTTCCGCTCTGGTTTTTTACACCATACACAAACCGTGCCGCCTCATCGTATTGATTATCATCGCAAAAAAAATCCCGAACACTTGCATTTGGACACTTATTTGGGCGTTTATTTTTATCGGTTCAACACTGAGAGGAAACCGCTAGATGATGTTCGAGTACGCAGGGCACTGGCCTTGTCTTTGGATCGCCAGGGGCTTGTAGATCATGTGCTGCGTGCGGGGCAGCAACCGGCCTACAACTATACCCCTCCGGGGACAGGAGGATTTGTTTCAGGAGATCAGTTCAAAAGAGATCTTAAGGAAGCGAAGAGACTCATAGCCGAGTATCTTAATGATAACGGTCTAGATGAGTTGCCTGAGATTGAGCTTAAGTACAATACCAGTGAATCCCATCAGAAAGTAGCTGAGGCCATTCAGGATATGTGGCGCAAACAGTTGGGGGTCAATAAAGTAGTGCTCGATAATCAGGAATGGAAAGTATTCCTCAAAACCACCGAGACTCAGGACTTTACAATTGCCCGGGCCGGCTGGATTGGTGATTACAATGATCCGAATACTTTTCTGGACATGTGGGTAACTGACGGGGGGCATAATAATACTGGGTGGTCCAATTCGCGTTATGACGAGCTTATTGAATTAGCTGCTACAGAAGGCAGTAAAGACAAACGGTTGGAGTATTTTCAGGAATGCGAGAAGATTCTTGCTGCTGAAATGCCGATGTTGCCGATTTATTTTTATGTTCGTGCCAGCCTTCGTCACTCGCAGGTTAAGGGTTGGTGGCCCAATGTGCTGGACCATCATCCCTACAAACATGTGTACCTTGAGGACTGACCCCAGATGATTCGCTTCATCCTTCTTCGTTTGCTGCAGGCCGTTCCGGTATTGTTTATTATCGCCACCATTACGTTTTTCATGGTGCGACTAGCGCCTGGGGGCCCCTTTACTGAGGAGAAAACAATCCCTGAGGAGATTCGCAAGCGCATGGAAGAACATTACGGGCTTGATCGCCCCTTGTGGGAGCAGTACCTGCTATATTTCGGGCTTATCTCTAAAGAGGTGGATAAACATCGTCTCGAGTTTGCGGATTCTTCCGAGGAAACGGAATATGCTCCAGAGAACGATGCGTTTACGGTAACAGTTACTCGTGAAGGAGATATTGTCACCAGCGGCCAGTCGCAAGGCCAGTGGTATGTGCGTCCCGTGCCTGATGCTGAACGCATCTCTAATAATAAAGAGGTGCTAATTTTTCGGCGTGAACGTTCGGGATTGCTCTTCGGAGAGCTTGGGCCTTCTTTCAAGTATATTGGTTGGTCGGTTGAAGACCTCATAGGTCGGTCATTTCCTGTTTCTCTCCAACTTGGATTATGTGCCTTGGCGATTGCCTTGGCGATTGGCTTGCCTGCAGGCGTGATTGCCGCCCTAAAAAAGAATTCCTTGTTCGATTACATCCCGATGTCCACGGCAATGCTCGGCATATGTTTGCCTACTTTTGTGATGGGTCCATTACTCATATTGATTTTTTCATCAGGTCTTGGATGGTTTAGTCCCATGGGTTGGTACACGTGGAGTGATATGGTGCTGCCGTCGCTCACTCTGGGGCTCTATTATGCCGCCTATGTGGCCCGGCTTACACGCGGAGGCATGCTGGAAATTCTTGGTCAGGATTTCATCAGAACAGCACGTGCCAAGGGAGCCAGCGAGCTTCGCGTGATTCTTCGGCACTCACTGCGTGGAGGATTGCTGCCAGTGGTCTCCTTCCTTGGTCCAGCTTTTGCGGGACTCATCAGTGGCTCATTTGTTATAGAGACCATTTTTTCCATCCCTGGGTTGGGTAAATTTTTTGTCACCGCTGCCTTTAACCGTGACTATACAATGGTGATAGGAACGGTTCTATTTTATGCCGCTCTCATCATTTTAATGAATCTTCTGGTTGATATTGTGCAGGCATGGCTCAACCCGCGTACCCGCCTTGAATCATGATTGATAATTCTACAGAGACTGAGAGATCTTCGCTCTGGCGTGATGCGTGGAGACGGATGGGGCAAAATCGCATGGCGGTATTCAGTTCGGTTGTTTTCCTTTTTATTGTCCTACTGTGTTTGTTGGGGCCAATTTTGTTTGGACAACAGAAAGGAGCAGACAATGATCTCGCCAATAACTTTCGTGAACCTAGTGCCGAGCACTGGTTCGGCACCGATGACCTAGGTCGGGATCTTTTTGTGAGGACTCTGGAAGGGGGCCGTATTTCGCTTGCTGTGGGGTTCTTGGCTACGGCCGTTAGCCTTGTCATTGGTGTGTCTTATGGATCCATTGCCGGTTATCTTGGAGGGAGGACAGATGCTCTGCTTATGCGAATCGTTGATATTTTATATTCTCTGCCTTTTACCATCTTTGTGATTTTGTTGATGGTGATGTTTGGGCGGAATTTTATCCTGCTCTTCATCGCGATTGGTGCAGTGGAATGGCTTACCATGTCACGTATAGTGCGAGCACAGATAATGGCCCTTAAGGATACCGAGTTTGTTGAGGCTGCCCGGGCGTTGGGGTATGGCAAACTTAGGATTATTTTCGGCCATCTATTGCCCAATGTGCTGGGCACAGTCATAATCTATTCGAGCCTAACGATTCCGGCTGTCATGTTGCTGGAGGCGGTACTCAGCTTTCTCGGCCTGGGAATACAGCCGCCCATGAGTTCGTGGGGCTTGCTTATCAAGGATGGGGCGGAAAAAATTGATGTATACCCCTGGCTGCTGCTGTTTCCCGCCATTTTTTTCTCCCTAACGCTTTTCAGCTTAAATTTCATTGGAGACGGTTTGCGTGATGCACTGGACCCAAAATCTTCCAAGGACTAATGACACTGATTGAAACCAACAATCTGAAGACCTTCTTTCATACGCGTAACGGAGTGGTTAAGGCAGTGGACGGCATCTCCTTCAGCCTGAATAAAGGGGAAGTTTTGGGCATTGTAGGGGAGTCGGGTTCGGGCAAATCGGTAACCGTGCATTCTCTGATGGGATTGGTGCCTCAGCCTCCGGGTAAGATTGAGGGCGGGTCTGCAAGATTTGATGACACCGATCTTCTGACTGCAGATAAGCGGTTGCTGCGTACATTGCGAGGGAAGCGTATTGCGATGATTTTTCAGGATCCGATGACTTCATTAAATCCCTATATGCGGATATCCGAGCAAATCATCGAGCCTCTCATTATTCATGATAATATAACACGTCAGGATGCGCTGGATAGAGCAATCAAGATGCTTGAAAAAGTTGGCATCGCAGATGCAGAAAAACGCATTCAATCCTACCCACATGAATTTTCCGGCGGCATGCGGCAGCGGGTAATGATTGCCATGGCATTAATTACGGATCCAGAAGTGTTGATTGCCGACGAACCAACAACAGCTTTGGACGTGACCGTACAGGCACAGATTTTACGTTTGTTGCGGGAACTTCAGGATGACCTCGGCGTATCGGTGATTTTTATTACGCATGATTTGGGTGTGATTGCCGAATTGGCAAATCAGGTTGTGGTTATGTATCGAGGAAAGATTGTAGAGCAGGGGGAGGTATTACAAATTTTTGATAATCCGAAGCATCCATATACCAAGGGGCTTTTGGCTTGCCGACCTCGGCTTGAATCGACCTTCAGAGTGCTGCCTACGGTTTCAGATTTTTTGGAAGAATATGAGAATGAGGGCCGGTTGGAGTTAAAGGAGAGGTCTGATGCGGGTGCGCGCATTGAGGATATGCAGCAAATTTCAACGCCCAATATTGATGAATCGGATGTTATTCTTGAGGTTAAGGATCTCTGTGTCCATTTCCCGGAGAATCAGGGATTTTTCTCCGGGCCGGAAGGCTGGGTCAAGGCAGTGGATGGCATCAGTTTTTCCGTGCCCCGTGGGAGCACCTTGGGGTTGGTGGGTGAATCTGGATGCGGGAAGACAACGACCGGCAGGGCAATATTGAATCTGGTTAAACCTACCAGCGGGGTTGTGGAGTTCGCAGGTGATGAAATTTCAGGAAACGATTCCAGAGCAATGTTGCCTTATCGGAAGCGGATGCAGATTATTTTCCAGGATCCGTATTCTTCGTTAAATCCAAGGCTTACCATTGAACAGGCACTTTCTGAGCCAATGGTAGTGCATGGAATTGGCTCGGCAAAAGACCGGAAGGATCGTGTTGTCTCACTGCTGGAGGAAGTCGGATTGGAGTCACACTTTCTGAGACGATATCCCCATGAGTTTTCAGGGGGTCAACGCCAGCGTATTTGTGTGGCTCGCG
>CAZAIZ010000145.1:0-4918 GCA_964485275.1 uncultured Pedosphaera sp. | reverse complement strand
AGCTCTTCCGCAGATTTTAGCTAAGAAGTTTTTTAAGTTGGAGCTGAAGGATCAAATTACATTTTGGCCACTTCCGAGTGGACTTCTTAGATTATCCGGGCCGATTCGGCGACCAAAACCTTCAGTAGACGAATTAGTTGTAGCTCAATTGGCTTCTCAAAGATTGACGGGTCGGCCGATTAATTTTTTATTTGGCATTCCTGGAGCATTATTTGGTAAACCCGGCAATAACATAGAAGGAGAGCAGGTTGATCCATTTGATTTGCTGGAAAATCAAAAGGAACAAGGTCCATTCAACCCACTTAATATTCTGCGTCTTATCCCGGGCTTGGACTAGCGTTGATTGAACTTTTTGTTTTGTTACAATCTTGTCAGATGCAACCGGTTTTGGATTATCTTGCGACGCACCGTTCGCGCTTCGAGGAGGAACTATGCCAGTACCTCCGGTTGCCTAGTGTCTCTGCCCAAAGCAGCCACAACAAGGATGTGCGTGCTGCGGCAGATTGGCTTGTGAAGCACTGTCGTTCCATTGGGCTAAAGGCAAAAAAACATGCAACCGATTTCCACCCAATTGTTACAGCATCGACACCAAGGCACCCAGACAAGCGGCCTCACTTTTTGGTGTATGGGCATTATGATGTGCAGCCCCCTGAGCCACTGGAAGAATGGAATACTCCTCCTTTTGAGCCCACGATTCGTAATGGAGCAGTTTATGCCCGTGGAGCAACCGACAATAAAGGCCAGCACTTTGCTCACCTCAAAGCAGTGGAAGCCTTTCTCAAGACAGACACAGATTTGGGTTGTGATCTGACTTTTGTGATTGAGGGAGAGGAAGAGGTGGGCAGTGAGAGTCTGGCTGTTTTTTTGTGTAAGAAAAAACGTGAGTTAAAGTGCGATGGGATTGTGGTCTCAGATACCGGTATGCCTTCCAAGAAGCATCCGGCTCTGACGTATGCTCTGCGGGGGGTTGCGGCCATGGAAATTACGGTGCGGGGTCCGAAAGCCGATTTGCATTCAGGAATCTACGGGGGTTCAGTTGATAATCCCGCTTTGGTACTGAGTCAGATGTTGGGGGCTTTGCGTGATAAAAAAGGCCGTATTGCGGTGCCAGGATTTTATGACAAGGTGCAAAAGCTGACTGCCTATGAACGCAAACAAATGAAGCGGCTGCCTATTAATGAAACCCAGTATCGGAAACTGGTCGGGGTGCCAAAACTCTTCGGAGAGGCAGGTTACACCCATCACGAGCAACGGAGTGCACGACCCACCTTGGAAATAAATGGCCTCACAAGCGGCTATCAGGGAGAAGGGAGTAAGACCATTGTTCCGGCTTGGGCAAGCGCAAAAATCACTTGTCGATTGGTTCCGAATCAGGATCCGCGAGAAGTTAACCGTTTACTCGGGAAACAACTCAAGAAACTATGCCCACCTTCAGTTAAATTGGAAATTGAAGGCGGTCACGGAGCCGAAGCGTATCACGTGCCACCGACTAGCCAGATGGCCCGGGCCGCTTTAGAAGCATTGCGCGAAGCTTTTGGCCATGAGCCCGTTTTGTTGCGGGAGGGCGGTTCCATTCCGATCATTAATGAGTTTAAGAAAGTGCTAGGGGCTGACTCGCTGCTGCTGGGCTTGGCTCTGCCAGATGACAATCTTCATTCTCCCAATGAGAAGTTTGATCTGGACTGTTTTCACAACGGTGCGGAAATGAGCGCACGCCTTTGGCTGAAACTTGCAGCACTTTAATCTGTTTCGACGAACAAGACTATGAAAACTGGGGAGAACACTGATATTTCGGATGGCCTGCGAAAATTTCTTTACTTTACTGCTGCAGTTACTGGTGCAGGAATACTTATTGTTGAGATTCTTGGTGCAAAAATGCTTTCACCCTTTCTTGGGACGTCTCACTTTGTTTGGACTGCACAAATCGCAGTAACCTTGGTGGCTTTATCTGCAGGCTACTACGCGGGTGGCTGGCTGGTTGATAAATCGCCTAAATTGGATCGACTTTACTATGCAGTTCTGGGGGCTGCTGTGTACCTTGCGGCTACGGTTCCGATGGTCAAACCGATTTGTCTTAAACTGATGAAGTTGCCGTTGGCTTGGGCAACACTTTTGGCCTCAGGATTTCTCTTCCTAATTCCTCTTGCATTGTTGGCCATGACTGGACCTTTTCTGGTTAGATTGCTGACCGAGTCGGTGCGTAGCGTTGGATTGAGCGTTGGGCGTCTTTCGGCGATTAGCACCTTGGGCAGTGTGTGTGGCACGCTCTTGATTGGATATGTTTTAATCCCGCGTTTACCGAATTCAGTTACCATGCTTATCACTACGGGTATCTTGATTGCACTAAGTGCAGTATACTTTGTTGTATGGGGAAAAGGTCATGGTATAAATGCGTTGTTGTCGGCACTTGGACTTACGGTGATTATGGGATATAGCGGCCTTCGCGGCCAATATGGAAATACAATGAATTATGGCGGAGTGAAATGGGAGGTTCTGTACCGGGCTAACTCAAATTATGGGGAGTTACGGGCGATAGAATTCAGGAATGGACCTATAGTTGAACGTAGATACCTTAATGATCAACTGGTTCAAAATACATATGATCCGGAGGCAAAAAAAAGTAGGTCGCTATTTACCGGTGCCCTTCGTTGGCTGGCCCATGCATATACTCCAGAAACCAAAAAAGTACTGTGCATTGGCATGGGAGTAGGTGTGGTGCCGATGCAGTTTGCGGATGATGGTATCCACACTGATGTGGTGGAGATTAATGGGGCAGTGGTGCCAATGGCTGAGGAGTTTTTCGATTTCGATTCCTCCAGGGTCAATCTTACAATTGGGGACGGACGTCAGTTTTTGAATCAAACAGAAGAATCATATGATGCGATTATTTTAGATGCTTTTTTGGGTGACTCTTCACCGAGTCATTTAATGACTTATGAGGCTTTCAAGAAGATGAAAGAGCATCTAACTGAGGAAGGTGTACTGGTAATCAACAGTTTTGGTGAATCCAATCCGGAAAGGCAGTTTTTTTCTGCTTCATTAGATAAAACCCTGAGAGCGGTTTTTGATGACAATAAAGTAGTGGTGCATGCATCAGGCTACGGCAATGTATTCTTTGTTGCCACAAAGGATAAACAGATGAAAGTGCACCGCTCTCCCGAGCCGGATGCCGAATCGGGGAGGCGATTAAGGGAGGCGCAGTCAGAGCAGAAAGCCTTTGTGGAGTGGAATAAATGGCATGAGATGGCCAGTGGTGAGGGCCCGTTCTTTTCTGAACATCGAGAGGTTCAGCAGGAGATGGCACTTATGTGGAAGGGGCGGCGCACATTTAATCCGGATAAAGGTAAGTTGCTTTCTGATGATTTTAATCCGGTTGAGTTTTATGATGCCCGTAACCGGGAGGAGAATCGTCGGGGATTAATTAACTTGCTGCATTCCAGTAATGAGTAGGGAGCCGATTGCTCCCATGGGGCGTGGTATCGTGCCTTATGCGATTACCATTTTCTTGGGTGCGTTTCTATTGTTCTTGGTTCAGCCCCTTATTGGTAAGTTTATACTTCCCTGGTTTGGAGGAACTCCCGGGGTGTGGACTACCTGCCTGCTATTTTTTCAATGCGTGTTGCTTGCCGGTTATGCCTATGCACATTGTCTTAATTATTTTCTCCCTGTGCGCAAACAGGTGATGGTACACGGTATTTTACTGTTTCTGGTTTTAATATCCCTTCCAATAACTCCTTCCGAAGTATTGAAACCTGATGGAGAAAAACCTCCCGTAGTGGCTATTCTAACTTTGCTCTCCCTTAGTATTGGATTGCCTTATCTGGTTCTTTCGGCAACCGGCCCACTGGTTCAGGCATGGTATTCAAAAGCTCATCCTGGTTCTTCACCTTACCGGTTGTATGCACTTTCAAACGTGGGATCTCTTTTGGCTTTAGTAGGATTCCCGTTTGTTCTGGAACCTTGGACAACGCGGACTTTCCAGGTGACTGGCTGGTCTTGGGCTATGGTGCTTTACGTGGCCTTTTGTGGTTTGCTCGCATGGACGTTGCGAAATATTAATGAGTCAGAGCAAAAGAAACCGTCCGATGGAAGCAGGAAGGTTCAATCCTTTCAGAAGTATTTTTCCTGGATATTTTGGTTGGCGCTGCCTGCCTGTGCCACGGCCCTGTTGATGGCGACCACAAACAAAATGTGCCAAGATGTTGCGGTGGTTCCATTTCTCTGGGTGCTGCCTCTGGCGTTGTATTTGATAACGTTTATAATCAGTTTTGATAGCCCACAATGGTATGTTCGGGAACTTTATCTGCCCATGTTGATTCTATGCTGGGGTGGGGTGTTGTGGGTGGTCACTGAAGGAGTGGAGGTTCACATTCTGCTTCAAGTGGCTGTTTATTGTACGGCTTTATTTGTGAGTTGCATGATCTGCCACGGAGAATTGTTTCGGTTGCGTCCGGAACCTTCACGAATAACACAATATTATCTTGGGATTTCAGCCGGCGGTGCAATTGGAGGTTTTGCTGTTGCAGTTCTGGCTCCACAAGTTTTGAAGGGATACTGGGAATATCATATCTCTATATGGCTGGTGGGTTTTATGTTTCTCATCATGCAATGTTTTATGCGTGAGGTATGGAGGTTAAATAAATGGCATATCCGGGGTGTATTATTCGCTTGCTGGGCCATCGTTAGTTTTGTTCTTTTGCAGCATACAAATTTTGGGACGGAAGCAAAATGTGCATTCATATTTGCGCCGCTTTTTTTCGGAGTTGGGATGTCTAGATTGATATTGGCCAAATGGTATTATGGGTGTGAACCATCTGAAAGCATCGATTTTAAGTCGTCAATTGCAGCAGTTTTTTTGATGTTGATTGGCACTTTTTGGTGTTTGGGTGTCATCGCAAATTTATATTCGGGTGATTGG
>CAZAIZ010000144.1:0-4976 GCA_964485275.1 uncultured Pedosphaera sp. | reverse complement strand
CTATATCTTTTATGAAGTCTTCACAGCTTTGGGCGAGGCCGCCCATGGAAATAACAGTGTCCCGCTCCGCATAATCGTTGGTTACCGCAAGCGCTTCACCATAGGGTTTTAGACGGTAAGCGGTACGTTCAATCAAGTCATCGGCCGTTTTGCTGTCACGGGAAAAAACAATTTCCAATGAATCTGATGAAACATTTTTAGGGATATCTTTAGGAGCTCCAGTGCCATCGAAGAAAAGAGTTACTGGCGTGCCTACGCTATCAGCGTATTGGGTCAGCACCCGAATGAGAGCTTCACGTGCTTGAGCTGAATATCGTAGCTCCTTAGGCGCAAGATCTCGCCAGGCGTGTAGGAGGCTGTAGCCATCGACCAATATTCGCACAACAGCCATTGGGCTTAGTCTCCAATTATATAGTGAAGTAGTCGAGGGCTTTTCAATATCGCCAACTTTTGTTATAAATCTGGGGTGCCCATTTACGAGTATGAACATACTGAAGGGAGCGAGATTTGTCCGGTTCGCTTTGAAGTGAACCGGCCCATGAAAACACCACCGTTGACCGAATGTCCCGTATGTAAAAAGCCGGTGCACAAGCTATTTGGGTCTGTTTATATGCCAAAACACCTCAAAAAAGTGAATGTTAGGGAGGCTACCAATAATGGGTTTACTGTATTAAAGAAGTCGAGCAAAGGGGAATACGAGGTACATAAGCCTGATCGGGGAATTTAATGCCTGATCGTCTTCAAATCTATTTTTCCGGTCACGTGCAGGGGGTGGGCTTTCGATACTTGGTTAAACAGCTTTCCTTGGAATTTGAGGTGACCGGCTGGGTCAAAAATCTGCCTGATGGGCGTGTAGAGCTGATGGCTGAAGGTGAGCGAGGCGAATTAGAGACTTTTCAATCTGCCATTCCCGATGCAGGATTGCGTCGCTTCATCCGTGAGGCCCAATCGCATTGGAGTGAAGGGACCGGAGAATTTAGAGGTTTCGAGATTGTTCGGTAGGACTTCTTCATGAGATACGCTATTATATCAGACATTCACGGCAATCTAGAGGGGTTGAATGCCGTGATGAAACATGCCGGGGCTAATGGCGTGGACAAGTTTGTTTGTGGCGGTGACGTCGTTGGGTACAACGCCAACCCAAAGGAGTGTATCGATATTGTGCGTGAGCGCGATATGCCATGTGTGATGGGAAACCACGATGAATATATCGGGGAAGACTGCGATCTCGCCGCGTTTAATCCGGTGGCGGCCGAAGCAGTCGAATGGTGTCGCAAGGAGTTAAGCGTGGAGGACAGGCTGTGGCTCCGTGAACTGCGTTATGTGCGTTTGGTTGATCACTTCTCCATTGTGCACAGTACTATGGATAGCCCTCGTTATTGGGGTTACGTGCAGGACGCAAATGATGCGGCGGCGAACTTCACTTACCAAAGTACCAATCTCTGTTTTCACGGTCACACCCATGTGCCTCAAATGTTTATCGATGACGGGGTGGAAATCCATCATGGCGGCTTCATTGAGGATGGAGATGTTTTTAAACCTTTGAAACTCGAAATCGGGAACCGCTACTTCATCAACGTGGGTAGTGTTGGGCAGCCCCGCGACGGGGATCCTAGGGCGGCCTATTGTATTTACGATTCCGACGACTTAACAGTTGAACTGTTTCGCTTGGAATACGACATTGAGACAACCAAGAACAAGATTCGTGAAGCTGGATTGCCTGAACGTCTGGCTGAGCGATTGGATCACGGTAAATAGTTCACTTTCGAGTGAAGGTATTGATTCTCAAACCCAGTTCGCTCGGTGATATTATTCATGCTATCCCTGTCCTGCGGCTGATTAAGCAGCAGCGACCCGAATGGGAAGTTCATTGGTGGATCGCCAGGAATTATTCCCCGATTCTCGAGATGGATCGGGATATTAACGCATTACACTTTTTTGATCGGAATGGATGGAATTCGGTTAAAGGGATTACTAGTGGTATAAGGGAGATAATCCGTATGCGGCACGAGCAATTTGATGTAATCATAGATTTGCAAGGTCTAGCACGTAGTGCCTTACACGGATGGGCGGCTTGCGGCCGTTATATGTTGGGTTTGGACCAAAAAAGAGAGGGTGCGGCTATATTGTATGATGAGGCAATTGAGCGCCCTGATTGTCGGTCTCATGCAGTGGATTGGTGTCGCGAGGTACTGCCAAGGCTCGGGTTGAGATCGGATGTTAGTTTCGAATGGCTGCCCAAACGGTCATGGCTGTCGGAAGATCTAAGGATGCAAGGATATGAGACTGATTGTCGTTGGATTGGACTATGCCCTGGGGCTCGCTGGCGAAGTAAACAGTGGCCATTGGAATCGTTTTTGGATTTGGTGCGCAAAATGAATTCGCATGAGGTGCGTTTTGCTGTAATTGGGGCCATGGAAGATCGAGCTATTGGAGAACGCTTGGGTCGTGAAAACCGGGTGCTTGATTTGACCGGTCGGACAACTATTCCTGAGATGATTGAATGGTTGCGGGCTTGCTCAGCAGTGGTTACCAATGACACGGGCCCAATGCATATCGCTGCTGCTGTGGATACACCAGTTGTTGCATTGTTTGGTCCGACGGACTCACGATTTACCGGTCCTTATCACGCACGAGGTAGTGTTTTGCATGATCAACAATTGCCGTGTGTTCCGTGTTTTCAGAGGAATTGTACTCGACCAGAGGATCGCGAGTGTTTAAATGCAGTCTCTCCTGAAGAGGTGATTTCTGCAATTGATGCATGTGAATAACTCGGTGATTGTGTACTCGCTTTCGCCTCGCGGAAGGAAATTATTTGTGCGATCTTGTTCTTGTGGGCAGGCTGTTTTTTCTTTGGGTAATCTTTTTCGGTTGTGCTTTTGGGCTTCAAGCCCAGTTGCTTGACGTACGGCTTGATAGTTGGCGCAATAATTTTGTTCTTAATGAACGGGTTGTTGTGTCGGTTTCCATTCGTAATAATACCGATCAGCTGGCTGTATTGGCTAACCAAAAGGATTGGATTCAGTTCACAGTTACTAGAGGTAAAGGGATTCCAGTGCCGAAGCAGGGGGACCCTTCGGATGGAGATGTATTCGTGCTCAAGACGGGAGGAGTTGTAAGTCGTGATTTTCGTTTGGATTCTTTCTTTGATTTCTCTGAGCCAGGTGAATACACCGTTTCAGCGTCTATTGTGGTTCCCAACTGGGGGGGGAGAAGAATCGAGGCCCTTCCGGTCCGCTTTCAGGTAATACGTGCTCATGATATCGCAGTGCTGGAACGGGGTGTTTCAAATGCCCGCGGTGGTTTGGCTCCGGAGGTTAGGCGTTATACGTTACAAAAAGCCCGGATAAACGGAAAACTTTTCATGTATGCAAAAGTGTCAGACAATAATAATCCAAATTTTAAGGTCTATAATGTTATGGCCTTGGGAACAATGATTCAAATGCCGCGGCCGGATATAGGTTTTGAGATTGATGACTCAGGTGTAGTTCATGTCTTTTTTCAGTGTTATGCCCGGAAATTTATGTACTGCACTGTTGATCCTGCCGGGGAGCTTCTTGGTCGGCAAATGTATGCCGGGGATAATGTTAGAGGGCGGCCCTCGATGCGGAAGACTATTCGAGGGAGTATTGAAATATCCGGTGGCCAGCGGGTTGTTTCGCCTTGGGATTTTCCGGCCATGCGGAGGCGCCCAGGCTCCATGCCGGCAAAGCAGTTGACACTTCCAAGATAAATTATTCGAAGAGAAATCGGTGATTAGGTATTTCCTCCTGAAGCTGTTTGGATATGTTATTTCCGTACGCTAGGTCTTTCCTTCTGGCGGTGTTTTTTTGGGTTTTTAGCCGCATCCGGGCTACGGCAATAGTGTTTCCATTGCGGTCCTTTACCGGCACAGTAACCGTAGCGATCCCGTTTTTAAGCCCATGGAAATTTTCCCTTGTTTCCAGAACTTTGATAATCACTTCATGTGCTGGTTTGCCGATTTCTTCAGATTTAAGGCTGGCAAGAATTACTGGCGCTTCTCTTTCGGTTGGGCGGGCAGCCAAATGGAGTGATAGAACACGGTTGTTTTCGCGGGAGATCTTTCTGAGTAGGGCTATTAATAGAAGTTGCCTTTCTTCTTTCACTGAATGTATCTGTGAGGAGGCAAATTGTACTTTTGAATCGCTTCTGACCCAAAAACCCACGATTCCTTCACGGTAATCAGGTACTTTTGATGGGTCATATGTAACAAAGTCGCGACGGTGGTTCAGAGTCCACTTTAAATTGTTGTTTTCACAACTTAGTTTAATCGATTGCCATTCATCTTTGGGAGGGGTGAACTGATCGTCATCGTATCGGAAACCTTTTATCGGTAAATTATTTTTAAAAACGGTCCAAAATGCTTCTTTGGACAAGGGTTTGACAGCCAAAAGATAATAGTCTTTCTGGTTGGGCTGCATTCGAAAGATGATGCCCGCGGCACGAACTCCGGTTCCTTTTATTATTTTAAATCGGGTTGAGTAGACGAAGTCCTTCTGTTTGGGCTTTTCGAGCAGGAGTAAGGTGTAGTGCTTTGTGCTGGAGTCACCGCCGGTAATTTCTATGACCCTTTGGGATTCCGGTGTTCCGGTGGATTGATCGGGGACATCGGCTTTGATTACCCTTGCAGCACCTGGTTTGCCCGGACCGACGTGAATGATTCGGAAGCCAGCGGGAGATTCCCCAAGTTTCTGTTCATCTAAGGACAGCGGATTTTCAGCAGCCTGTATGTATAAGCCAGCTAGTAGAGTGATAAGAACCAACCTCATCGCCTTAGTAAATCATATCTGCAACGGTATGGCCAGCCGGGATAAAGGGAACCACGTGTTCTGTGTATGGATTAATGACTTCCAGTATGTAAGGTTCTTTTGCTGCAAGCATGCGTCTTATGGCTGCCTTTAGATCCTTCTTGTACATTACCCGTTCACATTTGACACCGTACCCCGCACAGATTG
>CAZAIZ010000143.1:0-5001 GCA_964485275.1 uncultured Pedosphaera sp. | reverse complement strand
CGGTCCATGGCGTTGGAAAAGGGGGTGCCTGTTCATGTGGTTTTCATGCCGCTTTACGATGATATCTGGCCATCAAATAAAACGAATGCGGTTGCTCTAGTGGATGGATTTAATACCAATCACAAGCAGGCATATTTTAAGTCTGATAAAAGCATCAATGATTTACTGGGGCTGCAGCTTGCAGCTTATGCAATCTATGCAGAAAGACTTCCCGGGGATCAGCCCAATAAGCCAAGCCGCCAGTGGCTTACCGATTGGAAAAAATTACCGGAGTCTCATCATTTTAGTTTAGAGGATTTGGCGGCAATGCCTGTAAGGGTAAAAGTGCCTCACGTGAAGGGGCTGAAGAAAGTTGCATGGCTAATTTTGCCTGCCATAAAATATAATGGGCGTGGAGAACTCGAGGGGGCGGGTTTGCGGGGGGTTTATTTTTCGGTGAATAAAGGGGGCGTTTTCCCGCCAGGAAAAGATCAGAATGGGCTTTTCAATGCCGTTGATGCAGACCCGCCTGAATCGCTGGCGAATGAAGCAAGACAGTGGTTGCACATTAATGCGATTACCGGCCGGGCAGAGATTGAGGGGTTATCTGAAGGGCAGGCGGGAGCGGGCGGAGATTTGAATCATCGGCTTGCCTCCAGATATAATGTTTATATTTATTCTGTTCCGGAGTGGCCGGCAGACTTCAGTAATAAAATTCCGCGTTTTACTGGATATAATCGAGCCTGGTCCGGTTCCGGCCCCTGGAGTCCGGTTGAAGGGAATTACATTATTAAAGCCGGCGCGAATGGCCGGGTGAATCCGGTTTACCAGAATGTTCCCAATCGTAAGAGGGCCATTGAATTGAAATGGGCGTTGGAATCGCTGGCAAGTAAAGTTGGAACAAAGAAAATTGGTGTCAGAATTGAAAGTATACAGTGAGGTTTAAAGGTGCAATATATTCAAGGAGAGCGTTTACGCTTCCTGAAGTGACTTTGGCAATTGGCCTGGTCGCCTTGGGTCTGGTGGGGGTGTTTTCCATTCTTCCTTTTGGTTTGACGGCCCAAAAAGATAATCGAGAGGAGACGATTATACGATATGAAGCACAGATTTGGCGTGAAGCCTTATTGTCAGATGAATTACTGCTGGATGAATTGAAACGGGTGGAAAGGGTAGAGCTTTATGATGTAAATTCCTCCGGTGACCTTCAGTACATGCACCGGTTTAAAAACCCTTACCGGAGTACGCCCACCAATAATCTGGCAATTTTGGGCTATGATTACAACGCCACAATCGGCAACCTAATCCCGCTTCCCTATCCCTTTCAGAAGTCAAACCCTGTTGGTCAGGGTTTTGTTCCGGCGGATGCCTTAGTTAAGGCAAGGATTTTTTGGGCTTCTGATGTATGCGGTTGGTTGCTCAAACCGGTAACAGGTCCGAATCTGTTGGCTTCAGGTGTGGGCGGTAATTACGCCTTGGTTAAGGCCATGAACGGCCCCTTATTTGATCGGCTCTATGGGGCTGAGCCGGAGACTGAAATGTATCATTTCCCTAATCGGGATTTTGCCATGGGGTACATCCTGCAGGTTCAACCTGAAAAGTTGCCTGTGGGGGAGGGTAGCAGGATTAAAATTACCTTTCATTGGCCCATCTTTGAGGAGGTTTCTGATGAATTGAAGAAGGGGGTGCAGTTAAGAGAAGTTGTCAGAGCTTCATTGACCGGGAAGCCCGTTAGAGGCTCAGGCGCGATGATCCCACAGATGAAAACAAAAGACTTCATGATCAGGACGCCACGCCAGATTGCTCAGGCTCTTCTGGAGAGCGATTTGACACTACAGGAAAGGCGCTTCATGAAAGAGATGAGGCACCTGAAGCCCGGAGACCCAGTTAAGATTGATGAGCTGAGGGATCTTTTTAGTTATTATGATTCATCCCAGCATATATATGTTGCTAATAAGGTTAAGGTGCCGCGGGTGATAAATAATGACCAGACTACGGTGTTTAAGGTTGAAGTCGTTATGCCCAGTAATGTTCGGCACCTTATTGAGGCTTATCCGGCAAAAAATCTGGACCCATCCTTTCTTCCTGATGACTGGTTTTTTAGAGCAAAAAATTTCCCTTTAGTGGGCAGTTCCGGGATGTGGCTTCGCCAGGGCGGTAACGAAATCCAAATAGGTTGGGTTGCTCCGGACCAAAAGCCACTTTTTGGTAAAGAGACGGGGTCCGGTTATAATGCACAATTTAGTCTTTCTGGATTACCGGCAACCGGAACCTATGCCGTGAGCTTTCTTAGTCTTGGCCAGGACTGGGAAGGTCTCTTGCAGGATTACGCCTCCAAAAAACCAACTCGCACAAATTTAGTAATAGAAGAAGACGGTCGTTATTTTTTGAAGCAACGTCTTCGTTACACAACCCACCGCCCGGCTACTGGGGATGAGTGGGCATATAATTATCACTGGAATAAAAAGCCACAACCAAAAGAGATGGCCTTGTGGGACTGGGTGCCTGATGAGCCCAAGGCACCCCGGTTATGGAGGGTTGAACAATGATATTGTTGAATCCATGTCATTCGAAGATTCGTGCTTTTACCATGGTGGAGCTTATGGGGGCCGTCACCATAGCGCTCCTGATTATCATCATGCTCTACAGTATCTTTGATAAAGTGCAAAAGGTATTTGTGACAGGGCAGAATAGGGCGTTGGCCATGGAAGAAGGTCGTACCGCAATGGACCTGGTAGTGGATGACTTTAAATTTATCTCTGGAGGGGTTGATGGGAGTCTTAAGAATTTGAGTTGGATGCCTCGTCCAGTAACACGGCAGCCTGCACCTTTAAGCTTTGGAGAAAAAGTGGTTGTCAACCCTGGTTGCTTCACTGGCTGGATCGGGACCATCACTTCGGTTAACCCCGTTCTTTGTGAGGTGGATCTCGGCATCTATGGGATCATTCAAACCAACAGGGTTTTCGCGTCCAGGAATTTCAGAACTCCTGATGAATATTTTATTAATAATACTGCCGGGTTTATAGGGCCTTCGCCAAATACTTTTGTTACCACCGATGGTCTTAATACCCCTGCCCCCACAAGTCTTCTTCCTAAAGACGCCAGGTTGGATCTATTTCATCATAATGTGAGGTTTTTAACCTATGACAGTTCCTGGCGTGTGGTGCATTACCGTTTTGGGGCAAGTGGTGATTATGAATTAATCAACCCTGCTGCTACTCCTGTTGGGGCACTATGGGTTTATCGCTCTCCAAACCGGGTAAAGGGACAGATTAAGGATGAGTTTTACAAGCATCTTCAGTTGCAGATTGTGGATCGTGCCAGTCGTGGAGGGCAGGGGCTAAACGAGCCAATGGGATTTGCCAGACTAATTAATGGGGTGATTCATTTTCGGGTTCGGGCGATCACGCCCGATGGATTCCAGAGGCGCCTAAAGGAGTATGGTCATGATAATAATCCGTTTGGTGGGTTTAATCTTCCCTCACACGTTGAAGTGGAGTTGGCAGTTCTGGATAAAAAACTGCTCAAAGAGGTGCAAAACGGAATGGAGCAGAAGCTCGAAGGACAAAGCGACACAATAAAAAGAGACGAGAGATTAAAGTATATTACACAGAACCTGGATAAGGTGTATTTCTTTAAGCAACTGATTCGGGTTAATAGCAACATGGAGGGGTTATGAGGAAAGTTAATTCAAAGGATCAGGGTGCAGTATTGATTGTAGCTTTAATCATGCTGGCTATGGTTACGTTTCTTGTGGTGGCTTTTGTTGGGTTCGCTCGTTTTGAACGCGCTTCGGTGTCTGCATCCTTGCGTCGTACCGAGGGAACATTTATTGCGGGAGGAAGTGCGGCCTCGGCTCAGCAACAGGCAATCAAGAATCTGACCAATGATGTTAACGGAACTGCGGCACTGCCCTTGGGATTATTGGTTTCCAGGAGGGGGGCTAACGATTTTGTTCCGGTTTATCGGGATACAACGGGCGATGGAGTGCAGGATTTGAATTCCACCTATCTGGATTTGAATTCCGAAATTAACCCGGTAAACCAGGCTGGCGATCCATTGTATCAGGTGACTGATGAATCTCGTTTGGAATTTGGCGATCCTGAGTGGATTGGTTTATTAAAGGATGGAAATAAACTTCCCGGCCCCGGAAACCGTTTTATTGCCAGAACAGCCTACTTAACGGTTCCCGTGAGCCAGGCGCTTAACGTGCGCTATAATCACAATAATCAGAATCCGGCCAACTGGGGTCACGTCAGGGAGCAGGGGGAGGCACCGCGCAGTATTAACATGGCCGCTCCCTTGTATCACATTAATCCGGATACGTTTAATCAATATAACCCGACCAATTACGCTGGAGCCATGTATGAATTGGGAGGTGTAATAGGCGATGCCATCCATTATAGCCGACCTTCGGTGGGGTATAATCAAGCTCTTGGTGAAAATATGCAGGGACTTCCTATTTCTGTAGCAGCAGCGTCGATTCTAAAAAACTCCACGAAAAATGATTCTCTCTATTCCTGGTTCCGTGCCAACGGAGGAGGCAAGAGGCCTTATGGGTTTTACCGGTTTATGGAAACTTTTTCAGCGGCCGAATTGCCGGAGGAAAAAGGTGGTTTTGATATTAGCACCATTCGCGATGAGGTGGTCCATGGCTACGCATTTTTAGATCAAATTCCAGGCAGCCCAAATCCTGATGAGGGACATGTAATTCGTTTTTTGGACGAGCATGGTTTAAAGAATGGAGACAAGCTTGAGATGGCGGGGCTGTTTCCACCGCATATTGTGGATCCGATATCTTTCCCTTTAATATCTCCCTCACTACAGCCTGCTCAAAATAGAAAAGATTTGTGGGTTCAGTTATTTGGTTCCGGAGGGCCGGTGAATACGCAAGCTCCGCACCGATTGATTGGAGCTGATGCAGTACAACTAGTGGTAACCGGGGTAATGCAAAATCTGCGCTTGGTAGCGAGGGCAAACGCTTCTAATCCCTGGCAGCCTGTTCCAGCAAACATTGTTAATACT
>CAZAIZ010000142.1:1408-5037 GCA_964485275.1 uncultured Pedosphaera sp. | reverse complement strand
AGGGCTTTGCCTTGGTCTTGTGCTTTTTGCAGGCTGTGGCAAAACGGATATTGAGGTGTATACCGTTCCTGCAGAACCTTCCCCGCCTGAGAGCTGGGGCTTGGATTCGCCTTTTGGCCCTGAAAAAGAGCGTTATTTCATCAAGGATGTTAATGGCACAGCCAGGATTACTATGACCATACTTCAAGGTGATGGCGGCGGCATGTTGGAAAATGTGAATCGTTGGAGACAGCAGATGGGCTTGGATGCTCTCAAGGAAAAGAATTTAGACGGTACACTGGAAAATATGGAAGGGTTGAGCCAAAAAGCTAGGATGATTGATATCAATGGCACTTCACAACGCACCCAGCAAGATGCCCGGTTGGTTGGCGTAATTGTACCGGGTAATGAATTCACCCGGTTCTATAAACTTATGGGAACTCCTTTCATTGTTGAAAAAGCGAAGGCCGAGTTTCTTAAATACGTACCGAAATGGCGATAACCATGAAGAAACACCCGCTCTTCAAATTCTTCATCTCGCTTCGGCTTACCGTTGTTTTATTGTTGGTGTCTCTGTTCATCATTTTTTTTGGCACCATGGCACAGGAACCAATGGGCTTGAAGCAAGCCGTGGACCGTTACTTCAAGAGCTGGTTTGTAGATCAAGTGGCGATGGAAGCGGGTATCAACAAAACGGCCCAACTTTTCGGAGCGAAATGGGAACCGTTAACGCAGGAGAAAATTCTCGGGCATCCTGGCATTCCGGTATTTCCGGGTGGCTACCTGATTGGCACTCTACTGCTGATTAATTTAGTTACATCACATTATGTGCGCTTTGAGATGTCGTCGAAAAAGGCCGGGATTTATCTCACTCATCTAGGGATCATCACATTATTACTGGGGCAATTGTTCACCGATATATTTCAGGTCGAAAGCTATTTGGGCATGGAGCGAGGCGACCGGCGCAACTACACGGTTTCTTTTGATGACCATGAGCTTGCGTTCATCATTCCGGTTTCAGGTGACTCGAATCGGGTTGTTTCCATTCCAACACACATGTTGAAAAGCAAGGAATTGATTCAGCACCCGGAACTCAAGGGACTCAATGTTGAAACAGAGCGTTATTGGATTAACGCCGAGCCTATGACGGTAAAGAAACTAATCGATTCGGATTTGCGAGATCAAGAAGAGGCGCAAAAAATCGAAATGGTAAAGCTATACGATGCTATTGACGCCCGGATTGACGGCATGGAGGAGCATCTTTCGGATAATCCGGATTCTGAAAGGCGTGAAGTATTGACGAAGCTGAAGAACAAATTATTTGGACAACGTGGCGGGGAAGTTGATTTGGATGAAGTGGATCGCCTGCTGAGGGGGGTGGGGCAAATGGAGACAAATTTATATAAGTATCAGAAAAATGACCCGAAGATAATCGGCAATAGTGCCGAGGTGGTGAAACTCATGGAGAAGATCAAGGATTTTGATTTTCAGCGCGCCATTGTTCAAATCTTCAAGCAGTCAGAAAAGGATCGTCATGCCGCAGAAACTTTGGAGGAGTTCGACGAACACGTAGATTTATTCCTGGAGAGGATAAGGAAATTCCCCGGCGAAAAAGCAATGATGGTGAAGGCCACTGAGGTTTTCTCTGAGCGCATTAAACGTAAGGCAAAGCTGTATTACACGGGCGCTACGAAAGGGAAGGTTGGCGATCACTACAAGTTTGTGAAACAGCTCCCGGCTGATTTGGAAAACGACCAAAACCTGCCCGCAGCGGTCATCAAAATCAATAAGGATGGAAAGGAACTGGGCAAGTGGCTGGTTACCAGCTCTTCCGGTTTTCGCCAGTCGCTTGATATGAATGGGCAGACATTGGAACTCGTTATGAGGCAGAAGAGACATTACCTTGATTTCTATCTTACCCTGGTGCATTTGGATTCCAATCCATATGCAGGAACATCAATGGCAAGAGATTATTTGAGCAGGGTTATCGTGGAAGATGGAGAAGGGTCTCGTTCTGCTGATATCTATATGAACAATCCTTTGCGAAACGGCGGATACACATTTTATCAGAGCGACATGAATCTAAGCACATCCGGTGTTCCGACACGGACCGGGCTACAGGTGGTAAAAAACCCGAATTGGTTTACTGCCTATGTTGGATGCCTCATTGTTTCAATGGGTTTACTTTATCAATTTCTTTTTCACCTTATTGGCTTTGCCCGCAAACGAATGAAGACCGAGGAGGCTTTTGTGCCTGCTGGTGGAGGTGGGAAATGAGTAAAAAAAGGAAAAATAAGAGACAGAAAACTTCTCCGTCGGACGAAACCAGAGATTCGTCCAAATCAGATGACGTGAAGAAAAAGTTATCGTCCAGTCATGATGACGAAAAGGATGTTTCGAAGGAAAATAATGTTACGGCAAACGGTTCGCCCGATTCTTTTGGGAAGGCGATTCCATGGCTTATATTCGGGCTTTGCACTTGGTTTTTCGCGTTGAAGCCGGCGGTGTCGCCGCCGCAAGTGAAGGAAGGGTTTAATTACCACGCCTTTGGCCGGTTGCCGGTGCAGTCTGGTGGCCGCATCAAGCCACTGGATACGGTTGCGCGTAATTCCTTGCTGCGGATTGCCGGGCAGGAGCAAATCGCCTTGGAGGGAAATGGACCGGATAAGCAATGGGGGGACCTTTATCATCTGCACCAGAAGAATGAAGGCAAGGGACTCTACTACAAAAGGTTTTATCAATTCAGCAAACACCCCAAGAAACTGCATCCCACCCAGTGGCTGATGGAGGTGTTGATGAAGCCGGATGTCGCTGACCAGCGGTTTATTTTTCGCGTTTCTCACCCAGAACTTTTGAGTGAGTTGCAGTTGCAAAATGTAGGCATAGATAAATCCGGTCTCCGATTTTATTCATTCGAGCAGATGCTGCCTTTTGTGCCCTCGCTCCATGGGAAGGGGCGGGTGATTCGCGACAAGAAGCCTGTCAATCGCACACCCTACGAGCGTGCTGCCCTTAAACTGGCCAACGCACTGGAACTATATATCCAGCTTCGTTCCAGTCTTCAACCAAACCGGATGAATCTGGGGAATAATACGAAGTCTGAGCCATCTGGATTTACTGACTATGCTGGACATCTTCTTCGGTTGGAGCGGGAAGGCGCTGATAACGAAGACGCATATCGTTCGCTTCTCTCAAGTCATCGTGGTGATGTATCTGTATTTCCGCAGTTGTTTCATGGATTGCGACTGTATGGTGATGTGACTCAAGCCGATCTCGATAAGAAGGATTCATCCCATCTGGTTGCCAAGGCTCGAGATAGCTTCAAACAGATTCAGACGAACAATTTGGAGCGGTTGCCCCAGATGCCTGATGTAGCGCGTCGTCAATTCCTTCGGATTAATCAGGCTATTGAAAGTTATTTTACCCTAGAGGAAGATGAGCAATCCAAAATTGCACGTCACTTGCTTGAAGTAGAGGCTCCTTTGCAGAACATGAAGCTTCGGAGCAACCTTTATATGATTCCAGAGAAATTTGAAGATCCTGATTGGGATGCGCATCTTTGGATGCAATCGGTGATAGACGCTCTGAAGGATCGAGAGGCCGTGCGTGCTTTGCCGCAAGGGTTGAGCCAATGGAATAGCTCCAAGTGG
>CAZAIZ010000142.1:0-1308 GCA_964485275.1 uncultured Pedosphaera sp. | reverse complement strand
AGTACTGCTTACGTAAACGATAAGCCTGAAGCGTTTAATCAGGCCATTAGTAAGTACAATGACTGGATGCAGGAAGATCGTTTTGTTATTGAGGCCAATAAGGGCAAGGAGGAACATTATTACAATACTCTGGGGCTCTTGTCGCAGGCTCAGGTCCTGTATGTGTTTGCCCTGATACTCGCGTGTTTCTCGTGGTTGAGAATGTCGCGAATGCTTATAAATACGGCATTTTATCTTATCGGGCTTGCTTTTGTGCTGCATACGGCCGGCCTTATCTTTCGAATGTATCTGGAAGGTCGACCGCCGGTGACCAATCTCTACTCATCGGCTGTTTTTGTCGGTTGGGGTGCGGCACTTTTGGGGTGGATTGTGGAACGTATTTATCGCAACGGCATAGGCAGTTGCGTTGCGGCATTGGCTGGTTTTTCCACGCTTATGGTTGCTTCCGCACTCGCACAGGAGGGGGATACCATGGCCCAGTTGGTGGCCGTGCTCGATACAAATTTCTGGTTAGCGACTCATGTGGTATGTATCACGATTGGCTATGCGGCAACTTTTTTAGCGGGATTTCTTGGCATCGTGTACGTGGTTCGCGGAGTTTTTACGCCCTCATTCCCAAGTGAAACAGCAAAGAGCCTCGCGCGCTCGGCATATGGTGTTGTCTGCTTTGCAACGCTCTTTAGTTTTGTTGGAACGGTGTTGGGTGGCATTTGGGCGGACCAGTCCTGGGGTCGTTTCTGGGGTTGGGATCCCAAGGAGAATGGAGCCCTGTTGATTGTGGTTTGGAATGCCGTTATCCTCCACTGCCGTTGGGGAGGGTTTATACAGGATCGTGGTCTGATGAATTTGGCGATCTTTGGGAACGTAATCACCGCCTGGTCATGGTTTGGCGTTAACATGCTTGGCAGTGGTCTTCACAGTTACGGTTTCATGGATGAAGCATTTAAATCCTTGCAGTGGTTTGCTATCAGCCAATTGCTTCTCATTCTTGTCTCAGCGCAACCACTGTATCACTGGCTCAGTAACAGCCATCTGTCTAAAGGACGTAATCCTATAATCACCAAATCTATAGTGGCACTAATGGGGATAGGCATTGCTTGGCACGTATTATCCCATTGGATTACTGATGGCCTTAGCTATCTGGGTATTGGGTTGGTTTGTGTGGGTGTGATGTTGTCATTCATGACTTCAGGTGCGGCCGGTCCAAGAGTTAAGCAGGCTGCTTGAACGCTTCCGCCAAAACCCAGTGGCCGCCGGGGGTGAACCATCTGTTCACCTTTTTCTTTTTCAACTTCCTGTCCGTGATGA
>CAZAIZ010000141.1:0-5057 GCA_964485275.1 uncultured Pedosphaera sp. | reverse complement strand
ATGCTCTGGGTGAAGTTACTCTGAAGGTCGATTTCGGTGACGGCGATCTCGTGACAGGGAAGGGTGCCAGCACCGACATTATTGAGGCCAGTGCCCGGGCTTATCTAAATGCGGTAAACCGCTATCTGAACAACGGCCGCAAAGGCCGTAACCGCAAGCACCGCCAACCATGAAGAGGCTCTCTTCAAGTTTAATTCTCCTACTGGCAATTAGTTTTGGCACAGCTTTCTTGGTAAATGCAGAGGATGTTGAGCTGTCACGAAAGTGGAAGCTTTACCAAATAAATGGCCACAACCAATCCGAGCTGCGGCGAGAGCTGAATTCTAGAGGCCCTGTTAACCCAGATTCAGGAAAACGTTTTGATGCCCGTACAGATTGGAAGCTGGGATGGGAGTACAAATACGAGATGAAACAAGGCAAGTATCGCCTGTCCTCTCACAGCATCCGAATCGCGGCTACTATTCATTTTCCTGAATGGGCTGACATGAAAACCGGCAACCCTCAAACCCAACGTCTATGGCTGGTTTACATTCATAACCTCAAACGCCATGAAATGGGTCACGTAGAATTGGCTCAACGTGCAGGCAAAGTCTTGAGTGACCGGCTCAGCCAACTTGGAACCTTCAATAGCCGACTGGAGATTGAAGAGGCCATCAAGAAAAAAGCCAAGGAAGTCACTCGTATCCATAAAGCTCTTCATCAGGACTACGATCGCCGCACCAATCATGGCAAGGTGCAAGGGGCACGTTTCCCCTAACACTTGCACTGGTCTCCGCGCAAAGCTACGGTGCAGCCATGAGAAGCACTTTTATTTGCGCGGTGACTGTGTTGTCACTGGGGCTTTCACTGTTTGCTGAAGATAAAATAGGGGTAGTCCAAACAGTCGCACCCAACGTCTATTTTCATCAGGGAGACCTCACTAAAGGCCACTGCAACCAGGGTTGGATTATCTTCAGGGACTTCGTCCTCGTAATCGACGGTAACTTTCCCAGCGGGGTGGCCGAAGTACTACCCAAGATCAAAGCCACAACCAAAAAGCCAATCAAGTATGTGGTGGACACCCACCACCACGGCGATCATGCCTATGGCAATCAGGCCTGGGCCGAAGCCGGAGCCACGGCCATTGCCTCAGAAGAGGCCCTTCAGGAAATGAGAAAATACGAAACCGGATTTTTTGGCGGACATCCATTGGGGCGATGGGAATGGGCGGCCAAAAGTCGCGAGGATGTGCGAAACAGCAAACTCTTGCCGCCCCAGATAACATTCAAAGACAAGATGGTTTTTGATGATGGCCAAATGCGTGCTGAGTTGCTCTATCTGGGAAATGCTCACACACATGGCGATGTATTTATTTGGCTGCCCAAAGAGGGCGTTCTATTCAGTGGAGATGCCTGCGTAAATGGCCCCTACAACTATATGGGAGACGGCAATTCCCTGGACTGGCCAAAGACTCTGGATGCGGCCAAGGCACTCAAGCCAAAAACCATATGCCCCGGCCACGGAGCCATGGCTGATGGCAGTTTGATTGATGCTCAAAAAGCCTATTTCATGACACTCCAGAATCAGGTCAGGCAACTGGTAAAAAAGAACGCCTCACTCGAGCAATTAAGCGGGCAGACCGAAACGATTCGGGCGAAAGTTTTGAAGAACAAAAAAATTAGCCGTTACGTTGGAAATAAGTTTGCCGATCAACTAAAAAAAATTTACGGGGATCTTACCGGCCAAACATTGGGGCGCCTTGATGTAGTTAAAGAATCAGAAAAAACCAAAAAATAATGAAACCCACATTCCAATTCATTGTATTCCTTTCTTTGAGTGCCGCCCTGGCAACAACGGTCGAAGCCAAATGGTGGAAAGGCAATCTGCACACCCATACCCACTGGAGCGATGGCGATGATTACCCTGAACAAATTGCCAAGTGGTATAAAACCCACGGTTACCATTTCCTAACGCTTACTGACCACAACACCCTGCAAAAAGGTGAACGTTGGATTGATGTCATGAAGAGTAAGGGTGGGCCACCTGCCTTTGTTAAGTACTCGATTGATTGGGGGGAAGATTGGGTCCAAACCCGAACACGGGCAGGACGCCAAGAAGTGCGCCTTCGCACTTTGGAAGAATTTCGCAAGAAACTTGAAACACCTGGAAGGTTCTTATTAATGCAAGGGGAAGAAGTAACCGATAGATGGAAAACCGCTCCTGTCCATATGAATGCAACCAATTTGCGCGAACTGATTAAGCCTCAGGGAGGCAATAGCGTTTATGAAGTCATGCAACGAAACATGAATGCGTTAACCGCCCAGCGTAAAGCTACAGGCCAACCGATGTTTTTGCATCTAAATCACCCGAATTTTGGCTGGGGAGTCACTGCAGAGGATCTCATGAAAGTCAAAGGAGAGCAGTTTTTTGAGGTCTACAACGGGCATCCTTCAGTCCGCAATATCGGAGATAAAACACATGCCAGCACCGAACGGATGTGGGACATCATCAACACTCGCAGACTCGGGGAGCTGAACATGAACATTCTCTATGGATTGGCCACCGACGATTCTCATAACTACCACGGCATGGCCCCTAACCGTAGCAACTCAGGACGAGGTTGGGTTATGGTCCGTGCCCCCAAACTGGAACCTGCTGCTCTAGTAAATGCGATGGAATCAGGCGATTTCTATTCGAGCACGGGAGTTACCCTGAAAGAACTAAAACAGACAAAGAAGGAAATCGCCATCAGCATCGCTGTAGAGAAGGGTGTTCGCTACACCACTAAATTCATTGGCACGCGCAAAGGATACGACCCAAAGCATGAACCCTACACTGTGCCGAGCGGAGCAAAATTACGTGTCACCCACCGCTACAGTGATGACGTTGGGCAGGTCCTAGCAACGGTGAAGGGACCAAACGCAACTTACCGGTTAAAGGGGAACGAACTATTTGTAAGGGCCCAAATCAAATCATCCAAACCTCAGAAGAACGCCATCACTCCTAACGCAACCGAGATGGCTTGGACTCAGCCTATCGCTCCGTAAAAAAAGCCGGACCAGGTGGCCTGAAGGCGGCCTGCCTGGTCCGGTGAACACAGAAACAGTACAAGTAGGCTACTGCAGGTTACGGCTCTGATTGTACTGGATCAGAACCTAAATTCGCTACTGTTTACGGGTCCAGCAGCACCCTCCTTGATGGTACCACTGACTAGGAGTTAACCAGCAATCAGCCTGAGTGTCAAGAACAGCATTTGTGGAAATTACACAACTGGTGGTGTGTATAGAAAGAATCAGGACCAGATGGAGTGGAGAAAGCTAATCTCCCAATAATTTACGGAGTGTCTCTTTGGCGGCATCTTCCCGGCTAATTTCACCCTCTGAACGCTCAATCTTTTGGTAATTGCGACGGGCAAAATCAAAGTATTCGCAGTAATTATTACGGTCCTTTTCATCAACCGGTTCGGCTCTGCGTTCACGACACTGATGAGCTACAATCCGGTCATAATGAATGCAATTACGACAGCAACGAAGATCGGCATTGCAGTCTTCACAGGTATCACGCCGCCCTGGCAAATGGGCAGAAATCCATTCTCTTCCACAACTGTAGCAATGACGCGTCATGCTGACCGGGAGCCTACTTAGGTGAGTAAGTCAGGACAAGTTTTCCGTGTCCAGACGGGCTCTGGAATTAGCCTTGAATTCCCTTTGAGTGCCTACCATCAATTACTGAGCGCTACCATTGATTTTCTTCAACAGCAGAAATCACGTGGCCAACGTCATGTGGTGGTGGATCAATCAAAGCTGTCTGCTTTATTAAGGCCCAATTCTGAAATATCAACGAGTAACCAAGGCGGTTCGCCAGAGGCTACAGGGACCATAGTAGGGGCTAAAACAGGTTCATTCGGTGACTTACGTCAAATGGTGCAGGGCTGCACACAGTGCCCCAACCTTGTATCCTCCCGAAAAAACGTGGTTTTTGGTGTGGGGAGCGAGTCCGCAGACCTAATGTTCGTTGGGGAAGCCCCGGGGGCGGATGAGGATGAGCGGGGGGAACCTTTTGTCGGCAAAGCCGGTCAACTCCTCACCAAGATCATTGAAACCATGGGCCTAAAACGCGAGAACGTTTACATAGCCAATATTCTCAAATGCCGACCCGATACTCCCGGTAAACGATACGGAAACCGTCCTCCCACCGCGGAAGAGATGGCAACCTGCTCTCCCTGGCTTCATCGTCAAATTGAATTCATTCGGCCCAAAGTCATTGTGGCCTTGGGCAAAACAGCGGTGGAAGGTCTGCTCGAGCAACAGGTCGCCATCACTCGCTTTCGGGGGACTTGGCAAACTTACCGGGATATCCCCCTCATGCCGACTTTTCATCCTGCCTACCTGCTGCGTAATCAGTCGCTAACCGAAAAACGAAAAATCTGGGAAGATATGCTCGAAGTCATGTCGAAACTGGATTTGACAATTAGTCAGAAACAGCAGGGATTCTTCCTATCTAAATAGGCTTTTAGCTCGTTTTTTAGGTCTTTTTTTGATAGGCATGAACCCCATGCCCTTAAAACAGACTTTCGGATTTCTGGGTGCAGGTCGTATGGCCACGGCATTGGCCGGGGGTATGGTGCAGGCCAACCTGGTGAAGGGTCGACAACTGGTTGCCAGTGATGTGGTTTCCAAGACTTTAAGGGCGTTTACCAATGCTACAGGAGGAAAGGCGCTCAAAGCCAATGACGATGTTTTGCGTAAGGCCGATGTGGTGATTATCGCGGTGAAACCGCATCAGGTGACAAATCTACTGGAGGACCTTGCCTCGGAGGCCAAGTCTCATCACCTGTTCATCTCCATCGCTGCGGGAGTCACTCTGGAGCAGTTGGAAGGAGCTCTCGGGAGTAAGATTCGCGTCATCCGTGTCATGCCAAACACCCCGGCTCTGGTAGGTGAGGGGGCCGCAGGGTTTGCCCGTGGCACTCACTCCAAAATTGCAGATGCCAAGCTCACCCAACAAATACTGGAAGCTGTCGGCGTGGCAGTGGAGGTTCCCGAGCGGCTCATCAATGCGGTGACCGGTTTAAGTGG
>CAZAIZ010000140.1:0-5081 GCA_964485275.1 uncultured Pedosphaera sp. | reverse complement strand
TTCCAATATCAAAAGTGCCACCACCCGATGCAAAAAGCTGCTGCCAGTCTGCAAGGGTTGCCGGATCCTTCTTCCAATCAATCGGATCCCATATATTTGGACTTACCTGTGAGGTAACACTTACCTTGTCCCCGGATTTAAAATCGTGATTATACAGGAACACTACCGTGTCACTTTCACCCTTATCCTCCGTGTAGGCATAGCCATCTATCGGTTGATCACGGATCGTACTCACGTCAAACCGGTTATCATCAACGGGCAACTCGGCAGCAGAGAAGGTTTCCATGAAACGGTAAAACCGAGCCGAACGATTCCTGTGGGGTTTGGAGATATTAGTATTAGAAAACAATTTTTGAAAATTCAGAATAGTATTGGCCGAATCATAGGAGAGTTTTCCGGCCGGGGCCCTTGTTGGATCAGAAAGCCCCTTGCCCAGATTGCGATTAAATTCAACTGAAGGCCGACTGTAATGGATGGCATCAACCACCCCTGCACCGAGCCCATGAAATGCATTGGCATATTTTTGCTGATCATATTTAGGCAAGCTAAAAAGGCCCGGATCAATATGGTACAGGGGTGCAGCCAGATTGATTTCGCCGGGTTTAATTCCCTGGCGGCGCTCATACCCATATGTTGAGGCCACCGGATTCAATTTAACATGATGATGGTAACGCACATTCAGCGATCGGCTCAACGGCACGGTCATAAAGGCGGTCCGGGCCACAAAACGGTTGTCCGGACCATGAGGCCGGCTTGAATCCTTCAGGATTCCAATCCATTCGGGGTCTCCAAGCTGGTTGACCGTATGGTTGGCGTCCTGAAATCCAAACGCGTCATCAAAGGGCGGAGTCAATGGATTAGGAATCCGGTTTGTCTCGGAGTTCAGATTCAGGTAGGTGGAATTGCGGTCCTGTTTTCCATCCCCGTTTGTATCGATATACACTGGCACAAACTGGTTGAAATTGGTTCTTTCAGAAACCCTCAAGCCAAAAGGAAGACCGTTGGCCATCAGTTTGATTATCTGGCCTGAAGCAATAGCCATCGCATCCTGTGAGGCAAAAGTTGCCTCAGTCTGGCGCATCGATGCGGTGACCGAGGCCCTCTCAAAACGCGCAAACCCCACAAAGGCAACCACCAGGAATGTCACCATCGCCAGCATAACCAGGGCCACAACCAGAACTGCCCCCTTCTCATGTTTCTGCCTATTCATATCCCTCCCCCCTCTTTAATCTTCACCAGTTGTTTAAAAAAGTAAACCCGGTCCAGGTTGCCACGGATCTCTGCGAGTCTGTCGTCGTATTTTTGTTTATCGGTCAGTCCTTCAAGTTCCTGCTCCATCCCTATCTGGACTTTTTTCAGGAGCTTTCTGTCCAGAACCGCCAACTCCACCTCCACATGGGTCGGCAACACTCCGTCTTTGAAGGGATTACTCGGATAAAAGGAAGTTCTAAATTCCTCCAGTTCCCGGCCGGGGAATTCTTTTGAGTCCGGATTTATAGCCCTGACCCGAAAATGGATCACACCCTCTATCAACTTGGTAAAAGCCAGATTTCCACCCAGCCCGCTGGTGCCACTTGTATCCTCTCCAACCAGATCTTTGTGTTCGTTGCGCTCCTTCTTGACCTCGCCTTGAAGCCTTCCAGCCGATCGATACACCCAGAGCGCCCCAACAGGAGTATCTGGCTGTGGCAAGGGCCATGCTACTCGATTAGGAATCTTACGCTTCAGATGCACCACTGACGCTTGAGGATAATCTGAAGACGGTGCAAGGCATGTACGGTACTCGTCCATCCCCCCCAGTTTATACTGGATGAACCTCCAGTTATCGGTGTGGGAATAAAACCGGATATTATGATGGTACAGGTCATGAATGCTCCCAACCGGAGGAGGCACAGCACTTCCTCCAACAAAGAAATCAGCCTGGGGCATTATCTGGTCAACCGGATTGGTTATGAAATATTCGCCCAGTACGGCGATTTTTTGCTGCTCAGATTCAAGAAGGCGGGGAACCCTAAAGAGTGTAGTGCGTGACCATAGAGGCAATTGAGGCCACGGGTAACCGGTATGGATATAGGAACTAAACCCTTGAGATTGAGGGTGATAGGAAGCCAGAGCTGTGTAGTAAATAACAGGCGGTATTACACTGTTATCCGGAAACTCATTCCACGAGGCACTAAAAGGCACCCATTCCAGATGAGGCTGGTTTTCATCGATTACCGCACCCATTCTTTCTATGTCGGCCACAATCATGTCCATTGCCGCACGACCTTCCTCCATAGCCACCGCACGGCTCTGCCCTTCAACAAACACCCTGGTTACCTTATCAAATATTGTGTAGAGCATAAGGATAAGGCTAATGGCAATGGTAACGGCCGCCATGAGCTCCACCATGGTAAATGCTCTAACCCTACTTTTGACCTCTGTTTTCATTGCACCATTCTCCTCAGAAAATACTGCCTGGGCACCGGTTCACCGGTCACCCAGCCACTTGTAGAAATGTTGCCAAAATAACGACTGTCATAACCGGGGAGGTTAAGCAGGGCCTGTTCATCGGGAGCAATTTTTCGATGTGTCGTTAAATGCAGTGGCTGCCTGAGTGTGTAGCGGTTCCCAACACGATCCAAAATCGGTTCTCGACGCGGATACGGTCCGGCTACATCCCGGTCATTACCCATAAACTCGAGCACTTGCGTCCATGTTTGCCCCGGATTCAGGAACCTGATCTGGTAGAATCCAGTGCGAGGCAAATAAGGTATATCAGCGGTGTTGCCGGGATTAAAAACCTTGTAGGCCGAACCGGTCGCCGCAGCACCAAATTCTACCCGTCCACTGGGACTGTCCACCCATGCTATTTCATGGCTCTTTCCACCCGAATCTACCAGCCGCATACCAGACCAGCCATAACGGGATTTACACGGCCAAGGGTGGTGAACATCCCAGCTGGTTTTTGGCTTAATGCCGTCAGCATCAAGCCAGACCCAGTCTGCCCTAAAGGTGTCGTCCGCAGGGTTCAGATCAAAAGTCATGGGTGTAGTCCCTGTAATATCTGTATGCACCTGTAGAGGTTTAGAATCGATAACAGGAAACAATGAACTCAATTGACTTTCGGTCACTTCATCCCCTGCCTGAAGACCCGCCAACCCTTTAAGAAATCGGCGCTCCAGCAAAGTTAGCTGATCCTCCGTGAGCGCCTCAGTCAATACCTTGGGTGTGGTAAAGGAAAATTCATGATGATTGAATTTTGGAGGGATACCAAAGTCAGGCAACGAAGTCTGCTTCATGGACGCATTAACGATCTGACTCAGGGTCAATTCATCCTCTATCAGCTTCAAGATCGGCTCAGTAATGGGCCAGTAAAACCCAATCCTAATCTCACTGCCGTTGGATTTCGCACCCGGAGCAACGAACCGACCGTTTAATTGAGCACGGGGTTCCACCCGCATGATGTAGCCCATGGCAAACTCGCGCTCCAGAAAACCATCATTTGACCCTAGGGGCTTAATGGGTTTTCCTGGTTCAGCCCCGTAACTCCGGTCAAAGAGTGTCCCATTAAGGGATTTAACGAGGGCAAAGTTTCCCGTGGCATGGGGATCAGCCGTGGCGTTGATGTCCACCGGTCTGGACAACCACCCGCACACATCCGAAGGCCAATATTTTTTGGCTGTCCCCAGAACAAGCGATCCCTTGTCAACCAAGTAATAAGAGCCTGAAAGGCGCCGACCCAGTCGGATTTGGTTCGGTTTATTTTTGTTAGGGAATTCACTGAATGGATTCCAAAACTCGCAAGTCGTACCGTTTTCATCCCGACACTCAACCCTTGAGACCCGTTTGAGTTCGTCCAGCAAAAGCCCCTCACCCAGCAGAACCTCGGTCCAATACTGGGCCTCATAGCGAATAACCGTTTCCTCCCGGTTATCCTTCTGGGCGGTCAATCCATAGGGCAGAATCGAGAAAACCCCGACCAACCCCAGGGCAATCACCCCGATAGCCAGAGTCACTTCCGGCAAGGTAAAGGCCCGGATGTGTATTCGCTTTTGCATGACTCAATTATTGTGTGCTATATACTCTGGCCAGAATTCCGCCTTGGTTGGCATACCGACCTAACTTCTCCAAATCCTCCTCTAATTCCAAGGCCTTGGCCTTGGGAATGTTCTTGAAGATCGGATTGAGTTTCTCATCCCGCCCTCCAGGAATCGGGTAATGTTGGCCATTGGGGATCCACTCATTAAGAGTGCTATCCAGCCAGTTGGGCTGGTAACTGTTGTCATGATCGAATCCCGGAACAATCGTTCTCAACTCTCGCTCCAGATCGCTGGGCAATATTGGCGAATGAGTGATATAAACATTAAACCCGGAAATAACTATTTTATCGCTTATAGTTTTCCCTTCCTCGACTTCACTTTCTGTCAGCTCCACCACCCCTGCCCGGCCGGTAACCCCGTTAACGTGAAGCCATTGACGGTCATCGACCGGTTGAGGCTCAGGCCAATCGGCCTTCTCAGGTAAATACTTCCCTCCCGCGCCTAACTCCGGAGGAAACACCCCTCCCTTGGATACCGACAGGTACACACCACCCAAGCCGGCTCCCTCGAGAACACCCCGGCTGTTATACTTTAATGCCGGCAGGGTTACCCAGGAGGTGGCCGCACCTCTGGGAGGCTTTAAATAATCGACTCTTACCTTATGTGGCAAAGCATCCAGAGTGGAGGAATCAAAAGAAAACCCTTCAGGCAGCGTTTTCCAGTCCGAATGCCAATTTGCCGTTCTGACACCAGGCCGGTCAGCTGAGTAAATCGCATAACCGGTTAATTGCTTCCCCAGCAGGGCATTGGCAGCAGTATTAGAGTTGAAATAAACTGATTTATTTTGCTTCTGAGAATAAAAACCCACCCTTGAGTAAAGCGGCATAAATACGACATAAACCGACTCTCCATTCTGGAGGGCCAGTGAGCGGGCCCGGTTCAAGTCTCCAATCAACTGGCCTCTTGCCATGCCCTTGCCGTTCTTGCCCAGCAAACCGTCGAGTGTGGGCAGGGTCAACTTAAGGATTAGGAGCATAATCGCGACAACCGCCAAAAGCT
>CAZAIZ010000139.1:0-5127 GCA_964485275.1 uncultured Pedosphaera sp. | reverse complement strand
ATCGGCTCTTCGAGGTGATTGAAGCCCACAACATTCGTTACTTTTTTTATGCCGGCGGCAATGACAGCCAGGACACCACCAACAAGGTGCACCTGGAAGCCGCCAAACGCGGATACGACATCCGAGCCATCGGCGTCCCCAAGACCATTGACAACGACCTGCCGCATACCGACCACACACCCGGGTACGGCAGTGTGATCAAGTACAACGCCACCACCGTGATGGAAGTGGGTGCGGACTTGCGCAGTCAGGCGACGGATGGAGGGTCTTGTTGTATCATTGAAGTAATGGGGAGATCTGCAGGCTGGATTGCTGCAGGCACTGTGCTCGCCAAGGAAAGAGAGGATGATCCACCCCACATTATCCTTTTACCGGAAATTCCCTTTAACGAAACCAAGTTTCTGGTGAAAGCCATGGATACGGTCACGAAAAACGGATACTGCGTGGTGGTCGTAGGCGAAGGTCTCAAGGACACCGAGGGAAATGAAATTGGGGCGGACAAAACCAAGCTGGACGCCTTCGGGCACCCGGTCCTCGCCGGAGCAGCTGAACGGCTGGCTGAAATTGTGGAACCGGCACTTAATTTAAAGACCCGCACGGTAAAACTGGGTTACGCCCAACGGGCTGCGGCCCATTATGCGAGTCAAACCGATGTGGATGAAGCCTTTGCCTGTGGTGAAGCGGCGGTACGCGCCGCAATAGAAGGCCAAAGTGGATTCATGGTGAAACTGGTAAGGGAAAGTGACGAACCCTACAAGTGGTCCACCGGGCTCCAGCCCTTGGAAGATATTGCCAATCAGGAAGCGTTTATTCCCCGCGACTGGATTAGTGAGGATGGATGGCTGCCGAACGAAAAATTTGAGAAATATGCCCGGCCTCTTATTCAGGGCGAACTGCATCTTCCCACCAAAGGGGGACTTCCGGCTTTTGCACGACTCAACAAGGTAGCCGTCGACAAGGTGCTCCCACCGCGTGACAGCTAGAGGGTACCCCTGAATCCATTGGGAACTTGAGCGGGTTTTTTCTTTCCCCACTTCAAACAGTGCGTTTTGATCCCCCTTGTGGGTAATGAACAATGGCAGTTTGAAGGCGGTGCCTTCCATGATTCCCTTCCCAATGGCCGATCTTCAGGGAGACTGGAAGTCAGTCCGGTCAGCATTAAATTCGTGAGTGACCATGGTGAAGAGGAAATGCCAATTACCGGACTCCAAACTGAGCTGGGGGGGGCCGCCAACCGCATGCTGTTTCTCAAGCATTCGGACTGTGAAGACTGGACGTTCTTCACCACCGACCAGAAACTTATGAAGCATCCGGTCTTTGCCAAGGATGAACGCCTGGCCGAATCCCGCAAAAGTGTCAGCCGTACCCGCTGGATGAGCCGCGCTTCGGCCATGACTTTTCTAGGAGCCATTATCGCAATCCCTCTGGGCTTGTGGTGGGCCAAGGATCCCGTGGCTGCAGCCGTAGCGGGCAAAATTCCCGTGGAGATGGAACAAAAGATTGGCGATGCGGCTTTCACCTCCCATGCGCCGTCTTCCAAGCTGATTACTGATGAAGATATCATGGCCGATTTCGAGATCCTCTCCAAACCCCTGATTGAAGCCATTGACAGCAAGCGTTACACCTTCGAATTTCATATTCTGGAGGATTCCTCCCTAAACGCCTTTGCGCTGCCCGGCGGAAAAATGGCCATTCACACCGGACTCATCCTGAAGGCCGAAAGGCCCGAGGAAGTATTGGGCGTCATGGCGCATGAACTGGCGCATGTGGAGATGCAACACAGCATGCGTAATCTGGTTGAGATGGTTGGAATGTATGCGGTGATCAGCGCGTTGTTTGGGGATGTCAGCGGGATTGCAGCCATTCTCGTTAATAATGCCCCTTTCCTGTTACAAATGAAGTTTTCAAGGGATCATGAACGTGAAGCCGATGAAAAAGGATTTGAGTACCTGACCAAGGCCAATATCGACCCCCGGGGATTAATGGAGTTTTTTGAGAAAATCCAGAAGGAGCATGATAAATCCGGCATGCCGGACATGGATGGAGCGCTTAGTGTGCTTACCACGCACCCGGCCACCGATGAACGTATTAATAACCTAAAGCGCCTAATCAATAGCCAAAATAATTCCGGGGCATACCGTAAATTTGACTTGGACTTTAAGGGTTTTCAGGAAAGGCTGAGGAACCGACTAAACAAATAGGGGATTTTACTCATGAAAACTACCATAGAAGGCGGTTCTGCCTTCGCCTACATCAACGTTGATCTGGACCCCGGGGAAACAGTTGTCGCCGAAAGTGACGCCATGAGCAGCATGGCTGCGGACCTGGACATGGTTGCCAAACTTAACGGAGGCTTTTTCGGCGGGATATTTAAAAAATTTCTGGGAGGCGAATCGCTCTTCGTCAACCATTTCACCAACAACACCAGTGAAACCAAGCGAGTGACGATCGTGCAGGCCACCCCTGGTAATGTCCGCACCGTGGAACTTCAGGGGCAGGAGTACTGCCTGCAGCCCGGCGCCTTTATAGCCTGTGAACCGGGCGTAAAGCTGGGCATGAAGTGGGCCGGTTTCGCATCGTTCTTCGCCCGTGAAGGTCTCTTTAAGCTAACCGTTGGAGGGAAGGGAACCGTCTGGTATGGAGCCTATGGCGGGTTAATGGAAAAGGAAGTAGACGGCGAATACATCGTCGATACCGGCCATCTGGTTGCCTATGAACCGCAAATGAAACTAAAAATTCAACTGGCCGGCGGCATCTTTGGGAGTCTCTTTGGCGGGGAAGGCTTTGTCAGCCGACTGGAAGGCAAAGGAAAAATTATCATTCAGTCCCGCAGTATCGGCGGACTGGCCGACTGGATAAACCCTCGACTTTATTAATCTCATGCAAATTGAAATTACCCATCGACCCGGTAACTCCGCTGCACGCGTGCATCTGGAAGCCGGAGAAAGTGTCACTGCTGAAGGCGGGGCCATGATTGCCATGAGCGGCAATGTAGAGGTGGAAACCACCACCCACAAAAAGGATTCGGGCTCCATTCTTGGAGGCCTCACGAGGCTGCTGGCCGGCGAATCGTTCTTCGTCAATCACTTCACCTCTGAAGGTCGCCCCGGTGAAGTCATCCTGGGCACAACCCTTTCAGGGGACATGATGGAATATCAGGTCGACGGCCCGGGATTACTGGTGCAAAGCGGATCCTATGTTGCCTCCGCCCCCAGTGTGGACATGGATATCCGCTGGCAGGGCCTGGGCAAAACTTTCTTCTCCGGTGAAAGCATGTTTTTCATCCATCTTTCGGGCAAGGGACAGGCGATCTTCAACTCTTTTGGTGCCATCTATCCCATTGAGGTCAATGGCGAATACATCGTGGATACCGGCCACATCGTGGCCTTTGAGGAAAGCCTGGAGTACGAAATCACCAAGGCCGGCGGCAGCTGGCTCACGGCAATGATGGGCGGGGAAGGTCTCGTCTGCAAATTCAAGGGGCAAGGCACTGTCTGGTGCCAAAGCCATAACGCCGGCAGCTTTGGACAGGCCCTGGGCCCCAATCTTAAAGAGCGCTAAACCCTTTTAGATTTCAGGAGAATTATACCATGAACGAACAAATAAACGAGGCACCGTCCACAGCGACTGATGCAGAGACTTTCGTGCCGACCGGACCGCACGAACATGAATTCCGTATTGAGTGCAAACCCGATTTTGCCTTTCTCACCGTACAACTTGCCGCCGGCCAGACCCTGAATGTTGAAGCAGCTGCCATGGCCACCATGAGCACCAACATGGAGATGAAAACCAAGATCGGTGGCGGCTTTGCCAGAATGCTCAGTGGGGAGAGTATTTTCATCAACGAATATACCGCCCAAGGCGGTCCGGGTGAAATCGGCATAGCCCCGGGCAGTCCCGGGGACATGACTCATGTGTTCATGGACGGAGGAGAAAGAATATTCCTTCAAAGTTCGGCTTTCGTGGCTTCAGGGCCCAACGTGGATTGTGACTTCAAATGGGAGGGTTGCCGGGGTTTCTTTGGTGGAGAAGGTTTTATCCTGATGCAGTGCACTGGAAAAGGCGACCTCTGGTTCAACACTTACGGTGCCCTCATTGAGATACCGGTGGATGGCGATTATGTGGTCGATACCGGCTTCGTGGTGGCCTTCACCAGTGGACTGGACTATTCGGTTGAGTCTGTGGGAGGACTGAAAAGTTTATTCTTCTCGGGCGAAGGTCTGGTTTCCAGATTCCATGGTCAGGGTAAGTTATGGATTCAAACCCGGCACCCGGGAGCCTTTGCCGCCTGGACCTGGCCTTACCGTCCCCAGAAACAGGAAAGCGGGGGAGACTAAACCAAAAAAAAGCCCCGCCTAAACAAGGCGGGGCTAATGGATAATTTAGTTGGGCTTCCAATCTAGCGGCGACGCTGACTCCTGCCCACTGCGCGCCCTCCCGTTGAGAGTGGCTGACTTGACCGGCGGTTGGAGTTGTTGTTGCCGTAGACTGCAGTGGCACCGGTAGTGGGCCCAATCGGCACATTAAACCCGGTTCGTTTCCGTGAGTTACTTTGCACCCGACCACTGTTGGTTGCCCTCCTTTGGGTCGCCACGTTCCCCCCGAAAATTCGGCGTACACCGATGGAGGGATGAGTTGCCCCAGAGACCATTTTTTTGCCGGGCACGGGATTCCCTCCCTTGGCTACACTGGTGTTATGTGATTTTGCTCCAATTGAAGATATGTTTCCTGGAGTCGGATTAACATATCGAATAAAACCCATATTCAACTGCCTGCCTCCTCGTAAAAGGCGGCGAACCGGATCAATTCCCTGTGCCAAAGTTGAAACCGGCGAACGGGAAATAGGTTTATTGGGAACCGAAACCGCAGTCCCGATTTGTAATTTTCTTGAGGCCACATTTAGCATCACCGAAAAACGTTGACCTGGATTATATAGCGAGTTGGTCCCGCCTGAACCAGTGAAAAAGGGATTTGAATTGGCATAACCGCCTCCCCACGGAGTAGGGTATGTCGTAGCAGGTTTGACGACGGTATTGGTCTGCTGACCGCCTTGACCGCCCTGCTGACCGCCTTGACCGCCCTGCTGACCGCCCTGCTGACCGCCCTGCTGACCGCCCTGCTGACCGC
>CAZAIZ010000138.1:0-5130 GCA_964485275.1 uncultured Pedosphaera sp. | reverse complement strand
CGGTACCATGGCATTCCATACCGAGTATAGACCATTTGTTTTCCATCTGGAGACCAACGTGGATAGCGAAGGGTGGCGTAATCCTCGCAAACTATATTTGAGCGCAACGTGCTTACATCTACGGTCATTATATCATAATGCGGCCGGTTCCTTCTGGACCCGAAGGCGATTTTTTTACCGTCAGGGCTCCAGCCAAAAGGTATTTCACTGCCAGAGTGCCAGGTTAATCGCCTTGGCGTGCCACCTTTAGATGGAATAATGAAGATATCCCAGTGTCCATAGCGTTTACTGCCAAAGGCTATCCAATTCCCATCGGGTGAAAATAGAGGATAAGCGTCATGTTCAAGATGATATGTAACCGGAGTGGCTTCCCCGCCGTTTGAATCAGCCCTCCATATGTCACCTCTGTATACAAATGCGATTTGTTGTCCGTCGGGGCTGAGTGCAGGATAGCGGGCTCCGATGATCGGTTTTGGGGCTGGCACTGGAAGCTGGCAGAAAGCCTGAGCGGTGAATAGTGCTAACGAAAAAAGGAGTAATCGCATGGGCAATTTTTAGTTCAAACAGGGGCTAATGGCAAAAACTATAAATCGGATCATTTATGCCATTTCTGTAATTCCACAATATTGCCCTCAGGGTCGGTCATGTAAATTAGGCTTAATCTTCCCGCTCCTGCGATATCAATTGTTATCAATTGGCCGTAATCATCACCTCCTAGACCCTTGATTTGGTCTCGTTTGCGGTCAATATCATCGACCTCAAATGCTACATGCGCAAAGCCGGGGCGATTGAGTGGCTTTGGATGGTCTTGCCCGTTACATGAAAACGTAAAGATTTCAATTGTAGGGCCATTCTCGCCATGCCCGGGAACAAGTAAATGACGACCTTGTACGCGAACTCCACTAATCCCGGATAGAGCATCAACATCTGGCCCTTGATGATCACGCTCACTGCTCCATGGGATGCAGTCGAGTGCCTCCTCATAAAATGCGCACAGGCTTTTCCAATCTTCTGCAATGATGTTGATATGTGCGTAACGAGTAGCCATGAGAAAAAATAACTATTGACCGCGGTAAATGCAACTGGCGTTGCACGTTTCTGCCACTTCAATCGAGTTCAGAAGGGGGATTGTTGGCTTTATTTCATTCCATACCCATCGCGCAATATTTTCGCTGGTTGGGTTCTCAAGTCCTTCGATTTCATTGAGGTGGCGGTGATCCAACTTTTCCCAGATGGGGCGAAATGCTTCGCTGAGGTCGGCATAATCGATTAACCATCCTAATTTTTCATCGACCTGACCTTCTACTGTGAGTTCAATTTTGAAGCTATGACCATGAAGTCGGGCGCATTTGTGTTCAGCGGGAAGATGGGGCAGGGAATGCGCAGCCTCAAACTGGAATGACTTTTTGAGTTCCACTTTCATAAATTATTGTTCCCAGTCTATCCACGTTACCAAATCCCCTAGTGGAGGGCGTCCATCATGTCTCCATGCCAAGGGAGGGTTTTGCATTTGTCCGATCGGGCAAATGCGGGTAACGCCCCAATGAGCAAGTTTTTTTACTATATACTCTGCGTCATTTTTTGGGGCTGATAAACCTACGGTCGAGACCTGGTTGCGAGCCATTTCTGCCACGCGGAGCATTTCCTCCACATCCTTTACGGTTTTCACGTGGACAAAACGATTTAAACAGGAAGTGGTGAATACAGGATCTTCTTCATAGACGACAGTCCAATTGGTGCCCCTATCACTTTTCCATTGCCGCACGTCCCCAGCTCCATTTGAGCGCCCCTCATAAAAATTACGTTTGTATGCAATATGTTCCTCTTCACTGTGTGATATGTCTCCACGTGGTTGAGTGCCCTCGATTTGTTCGAGCGCTTCAGCGAGCATTCCGGAGAACATTTCGGGGCTTACGGCGCCATCTTTCTCTACATAAACCAAATGTGGAGAGAGGCAGCCAAGTTGATTCCATGAAGCGACATCTTGAGCAACATTCATGGCAAGCTCCTTGGCCATGGCCCGGCTAAGCATGTCTTTTTGGACATAGGCAAAGCTAACCCTGCTTCCATAACCCACAAATCGTTGATTGGGCAGGATGCGTGAGCGCACCGAAGCCAAGGTATCATTCCGTCCGGTGGCAACAACACAATCACTTTCGCCAAAGAGCGCCTCTTCCAGTAGTTCATGGCTCCCTGACCAGGAAGCAAGTTCGATGCATGCGCCCAGTTTTGGGTGTGCATCGTACAATGAATGTGCGAAGAGCTGTGGCAAAAAACCGCTTCCTTCAGGGCATTTAATGAACTGGGCAGAGCCAATCAGTAAACCTCGGATCATTCCTAAAATAGTCAGGGAAGGGAGATTGGCTGCAGAGACTAGGGCGATAAGTTCAGGCCCTTTTGCCATGGAAACACGGTTCTCGGCCCTTTCTTCAGGCGTGCCAAGAGGAGAGTCCATGCGCCTGGAGTCTCCAAATTCCTGAGTCATCAAGTTGTGGAGACTGTCTTCAGTGACTCTGGAAAAGAAACGGTCCATACCATGGGCAAGACTGGCATGGCTGAACCCAGTTTTCTCCGGGCTGAATTCCAAGGCCAGCTTGCGAAAGGGAAAATGTGCATCACGCCAATTTTCAGAGAGTCGCGCAATCATGGTGATGATTTGCTCGGTTGGAATATCTCTAAGATATTGGGTCCGATTTCGTTTTAATTGACGGCAAGCTTCAGTGACCACTGTGGGCGTAATTCTCGCCTTTGGTTGAGTGTCAATCAGAAAGTAATCAGGAAGATTCTCAGGCATGTGCATCAACCGTGAAAAATTATTACGTAGCATCTCTGCGGCAACTATTTTGCTTCTTTCTGCCAGGGAGCCTTTCCTGCCTTCATCAAGTGATCCATCAAGGCGCGTGTTAGTTCGTTTCCGATTTTACTGTTTGTTGGAACAGGGCTCGCTTCTCTGGGGTCTTTGGAAAGGTCGAAGAGCTGCATTGGCTCAAAGGCCGTATTTTGCAGCAACTTCCATGGGCCCCTGCGAATCGCATAATAGGCTCTTCCTTGATACCGGCGGTTACCTTCTCGTCGCACCCAGATAAGGGTTCGCTCAGGTTGTCCTTTGCCTCCATTAAGCCAAATGGGGGCAAGGCTTTGGCCGTCTATCTCGTGTTCTATTTTAACGTCCGCAATTTCGCATAGTGTCGGGACCAGATCCATGGTGATCCCCAGTTCTTTGCTCCGCCCTCGAGGGATGGTTCCAGGCCAGACTGCGCAGGTGGGAACACGGATGCCTCCTTCCCAGTGGTCTTGTTTGCCGCCCCGTAATTCACCATTCAAGGCACCATGAGGCAGGGAGCCTCCATTGTCTGAAGAGAATATAATAAGTGTCTCTCTTGAAATGCCCGCTTCATTTATGGCGTCCAGGAACTTTCCGATTTCATGGTCCATGTGCTCAACGAAGGCGACATTTGTGGCTCGTTTTTTGTCAAGTTGAGGTTCGCGAACCTTTACTTTATCCAGCCAGTCTTTGGGGGGCTGGATTGGGAAGTGCGGTGCGTTGTATGCAAGATAAAGAAAGAAGGGGCGATCCTTATTGGCGGATTGTTTCTTGAGATAGTCAATTGCCCATTCAGTGAATACTTCGGTGGCGTGCCCCTTGGGTTTTACCGTCTCCTTGTTGCGGCGCATCCAGTTTACACCTCCCCGCAGATGGGTCCAATAGTCGTCCATCATGTCCGCCAAAAAGCCGTGGAAAAAATCAAAACCGCGGTCGTTGGGGATGTTGGGGGATTCAAACCCAAGATGCCATTTACCAACCATCCCGGTATGATAGCCCGCTTTTTTGAGCAACTGTGGGAGGGTGGGGCCGGTTGGGCGAAAGTAACCCCAACTATTTTCATTGCGTTGACGTATTACTCCAGGAGCTCCAACGATGTCGGGATAGCGCCCGGTCATTAACGAGGCACGAGTTGGGGTGCATACGGTGCAATTGGAATAGAACTGGTCAAAACGGAGCCCCGATTGCATTAATTTATCGATAGCAGGGGTGCGGATATCTTTGCCGTCAAAGGAGGAGAGGTCACTATAGCCAAGATCATCGACCAGAATTACAATGATGTTTGGCCTGGTTTTTGCCGAAACAGAAAAAGCTAAGGCAAAAAGGATTATAATGAAATATCTCATGAATGCAGTTTGAAGGTACAGGATGGCTTTTTCATTTGTCGGTATTTTGAACTCCATTTAGTATTTCATCCACTTTTTTCTTAATGAGATCATTCATTTGAATAATGGGTGGCCATTCACGTTTAAACCCTTCACCGGGCAGTTTTTTTGTCGCGTCCAATCCCATCTTAGAGCCGATGGCCATTTCATTTGTGGCATGGTCCAGCGCATCTGAGGGGCCTCGAGTAAAAAGAGTGTCTCTTTGAGGGTCGGTATTGGCCCCAATACGGAAAAGAACCTCGCTTGTGTTATGAACATCCACTTCATCATCAACTACCACTATGTATTTACTGAACATCATTTGCCCCATACCCCAGAGTCCATGCATAATCTTGTAGGCCTGCATCGGATATGTTTTTTTGATGCTAACAAATACCAAATTATGAAACACACCTTCGGCTGGCAGGGCAATGTCTGTAATTTCCGGAAAATTCATTCTCAAAATGGGCATGAAGAGTTTAACGCTGGCACTGCCAAGATAAAAATCCTCCATTGGGGGTCGACCAACGATGGTGCTTGGGTAAATGGCGTCTTTACGTCTCGTGATTGCGGTAATGTGAAAGGCAGGGTATTTGTCAGGCAAGGTGTAATAACCGGTATGATCCCCAAAAGGACCTTCGTCTCTTAGATCTTCTGTGGGGTCAACGTAGCCTTCAATAACGATGTCCGCGTTGGCCGGGACCTGCAGGTCATTGGTCTCACACTTAACTAGCGGAACGGACTTCTGTCTAAGATATCCAGCGAGTAGCAGTTCATCCAGGCCGTCAGGAAGAGGGGCGGTGGCGCAGAATGGGTATACCGGGTCACCTCCAAGAAACACGCTCACCGGCATGCGTTCGCCTCGTTCGTAATAACGTTTCCCATGACGAGTGGCTACTTTTTGCAATTGCCAATGCATGCCCGTTGTTTGGGAATCAAAAA
>CAZAIZ010000137.1:0-5159 GCA_964485275.1 uncultured Pedosphaera sp. | reverse complement strand
TCGCAGGCAGCTAGGGGATGAACAATCCGGCGATACAGGCATTCGTGTAGCCGACCAAAATGCCGCCGGCCATCGCGCGCAGGCCGAGGCTGGCCAAATCCTTGCGGCGTTCGGGGGCGAGCGAGCCGATGCCGCCAATCTGGATGGCGATGCTCGCAAAATTGGCAAAGCCGCAAATGGCGAATGTAGCCAGAGTAAAGCTCCGCGGGTCGAGAGATTCTCTGGCTCCGGTGATTTCCAGGTAACCGATAAACTCGGTAAAGACCATGCGTTTGCCCAGTGCCTGGCCTATGGTTTCGCAATCGCTCCATGGTATTCCCATTAACCAGGCAAAGGGTGCATTGATCCATCCCAGAATCATATCAAAAGTGATGGGGTTCGATACATTGGCCCAGTTTTGTGGCAGGACAAGGAGGTAGTTAAACAGGGCGATGACGGCTGTGAAGCCTATCAACATGGCCAATACATTAATCGTGAGTTTCATGCCATCGCCAGCACCTTGGCACATGGCATCCAGGGCGTTGGTTGTTTGGGCTTTGACATCATGAGTTTCTCCATCGGAGGTCTCACTCGTTTCCGTTTCAGGTAATAGGATTTTGGAAATGTAGAGGGCTGTGGGGGCGGCCATGAAAGAGGCGGTTAGAAGGTGTCCTGCCTCAACGCCCATGCCTGCATAAACGGCGAACACACCGCCAGCGATGGTGGCCATTCCCCCCACCATCATGGTCATGAGTTCGCTGCGGGTCATTCCCTTGAGATAGGGTTGGATGACCAGGGGTGCCTCGGTCTGGCCCATAAACACATTGGCTGAAGTGCAAAGACTTTCACTGCCGCTGGTCCGCATAACCCTTTGCATAATCCAGGCCATGGCATGGACAATTCGCTGCAGGATACCTAAGTGGTAGAGTAAGCTTGAAAGTACCGCGACCAGAATTATGGTTCCACATATAGTGATTCCAAGTACCATGGCGTTAGCCGGATCAAAACCTACATTAAGGAGAATATCCCTCTTGGCCAGGGGGCCGAACACAAGCTGGGTTCCCTGTTGGGCAAAGTAGATCAGATTGTCAGCAGAAATTTTGGCGTTGTTGTATATCCAGTCCCGGAAAGCCGAGGGGCGCACCATGATAATGGCAATGAGTGTCTGTAGAGCTAGTCCGGCTAAGACGGTCCGCCATGGAAACTTGTCGCGTTTCACGGATATTCCCCACGCAAGCGTAATGAAGACCGCAAGACCAATCAGGCTCATTAATCTTAATTCCATGGGATAAGGGGCATTATTGTTGGGTTTGTGCCAAGGATGACGTCTTCTGATAACAGACCTCAGGGCTGCGCTTAAAGCATGTTTTATTCTGTATTCGGTTCTTTCGGTGAGTTCCCGGCAAATCTTTCAAGAATAAGAACAAGTCCGGCACCAGAAAGCATCAGTAAAAGCGCAAGCAGCAGCATGTTGTCTGGAGGGGGAAGATACCACTGGTAGCCGGTTACTTTTTCCTTCTCGCCAAACATGGATCTTATTTCTTCCTTCCAGGGCCATATAACGGCCAGCGAACCAATAATGAAGCCCGTTAATAATGCCATGGTCATGGATTTAAATTTTTCTAGAACAACAGACAGGATGCGGGAGAAACCTAGAATCCCAACTGCGCAGCCCCCGATAAATGGCAGAAGGATGGGGAGCGAGGTGCTTAAATCACGAACATTGCTGGCTGCACTCAACACGAGGGCGTAGTTGCCCATTAGGATGAGGATGAAGGATCCGGATATCCCCGGAAGAATCATGCTGCAGATGGCCACAACCCCGCACAAGAAAACATATGCAGGGTGTGGATTTTCACCAAGCGGCTTGATTAGAAGAATTGTTCCAGCAATACAGATACCCACAATTACGGCCAAAATGGAGATGATGTTCCATTTGGGAATACGTGTGGCAACCAGAAAAATTGAAGCGAGGATAAGCCCAAAAAAAAATGCCATAGTCAGGGTTAGGTGATTCAATAGTAGATGCTCAAGTGCCTTTGCCAAGGTAAAGACGCTGATCAACACGCCAATGCCAACGGCGCAAATGAAGGGTCCGTTGGTTTCATTAAAGCTCTTTCTCAGTTGTCCCTTGAAAATGAGTTTGAGAGGCTTCCATCCGAATGACTTGATGGCATTGATTAGTTCAGGGTAAATTCCACTAATCAGGGCTACAGTTCCTCCGGATACCCCTGGAATTACATTGGCAGCTCCTATGGCAATGCCTCTCAATATTAGCCCGATAAATCGAGCCATGTTCATTGGCTCCCCTCCCATAGGTGAAGTTAAATCCATGAATCGGGTGGGGTCAAGCTGCTTGGGTTCCCCGATAAAGTCGCGGCACTCTGTGACTGATAGCTGCAAGTGTCTCCCATGGTATTGTTCCGGCCCATTGTGCGACTTGATTGGCGGTGATGCATTGATTGTGTTGGTGGCCAATGAGGATTGCCTCATCACCGGTTTTAATTGATGGCAGTTGTGAGACATCGACTAACATCTGATCCATCGTTATCCGACCAAGGATGTTGCACAATTTGCCCCCGACAATAACCTTTGCTTGTCCGTTGGCACTCGCTAGGTAGCCGTCCCCATAACCAGCACTCAGCGTGGCAACTCTCATTTTCTTTTGGGAAACAAATTTTTGCCCATAACTTAGTGGTGTTCCCTTGGTGATATTCTTTACAAAGCTCACTCTGCATTTCCAGCTGAGGGCAGGCTGAAGATGTCTCCGGATCAGTTCAGGCGGGGTGCGTTTCCCTGGGGGCATGACTCCATAAACCAGTAATCCCGGGCGCGCCAGGTTATAGATGCTTTTTGGCTCGTGCAGCAGGGCTGCGCTGTTATTGGCGTGAGTAAACTCAAATTTGTGGTCAATTGATTTGAGGGTCCTGGCGAATATCGTCCGCTGTCGACTGGAAAAAGTAATCTTGTCTTCAGCAGATGCGTAATGGGTATAGATTCCCTCAAGGGAAAGATTGGGTAATTGTTTAATGGTTCTAACTAGTTCACCCGCCTGATCGGGCGAACACCCCAGCCTGCCCATGCCTGTGTCAATTTTGAGATGGGCGTGAACATTTTTGTTCATTTTTTTAGCGATTCTGGAAAATTTTTTAGCTTCGGCCAGAGAAGAGATCGTGGGCATGACCTTGTCCTTAATGGCGGGCTCGATTTCATCAGGAAGACATGCGCCAAGCATCAATATTGGCCATCCTCGTCCAACTGCACGGATATCTTGTGCTTCATTTATATTGGCTACTCCGAAAACATTGGTGCCCGATTGCATTAAAAATGCGGCAATTTGTTTCAGGCCATGGCCATAGGCGTCAGCTTTTACAACTGTAAGAATTTGGTTTCCAGAGCCGATACGGTGGCACAGCCATGCAAGGTTGTTGCGTAAGGCGATCAGATCAATCTCAGCCCAGCACCGATGGGGTAAACTCACTTAAATAAAATGATTCAGCGTAGTCCCTTGGAGCAAGGCAAGGTCATTCACAGTTGGCGGCGGAGAGGGGATTTGGTAAATTCAGTTTGCCTGAGATATATGGGTTCAATCTCAAAACCCTTAAAAAGTTTTGATTTTTCAGTGGCAAGGGCAGCCAATGCGGTGGCGTTTGGGTAAAGGGGTTCGCAGTGGGGTAATTCGCTTGCATCAGGTCCGAGAGCCTTTAGGTCAGCTGCTTTGGAGGCATTAATTATACTCAATGGAGTCGTTTCAGTCTGGTTTTTTTCGGATAAATTCCAAGTGCAGTGATAATATTCGTGGCGTTGGGCATCAATGAGGAAATGGATTTCGCCTCTCTGGCCATTGGTTTGAGCCATGGCGGCAAGCACTTCGACACTACTTATGGCACAGAGATGTATTTCTCGGCCCAGTTGCCAGCCTTGAGCAATGGCAATGGCCGAGCGAATGCCGGTATAGCTACCTGGTCCTATTCCGATTGCAATGAGGTTAATTTCAGATCGATCGATCGCCGATTTGCTCAAGGCCTCATGAACCAAGACCATTGGGTTAGTTTTGTGTTTGCCGGTGGAGACCTGGGCGAGAGGCTTGTCCTCATCAGTTACAGTCACGGAGCGTTGCTGGGAACTGAATTCAAGAGCTAAAATCTTCATAGCATATTTGCCGTTCATTTTCGCTGGTATGAGTTATGGTTGCCTGGCGCAAATACGCTGGCTTGGGTCCGCTCCACCGGCAGAACCACTCAATGACCGCAATTCCTTCCGGGTTAAGGTATGGTTCCAATCCGCAGTCATAAATCTGCCTGTTGCTTTCCAGGCGATAAAAATCAAGATGGTCTAATTTGCGGGTGCCTTCGTATTCTGACACCAAGTTGAATGTTGGAGAGGTTATGGTTTCCTTAATATTCAATCCGTTAGCCAAGCCCTTTACTAGTTGTGTTTTGCCGGCGCCTAAATCGCCATCGAGGCCAATTACCCAACCAGCTTCAAGCTCTTTGGCCCATTGTTCACCGAGTGAAATTGTGTCCTCAGGACTTTTGGAGATGATCGTAACCATGCAGGGCGAGCGGTTTAGTTCCATTTTCATCACTCAGATGAATGCCGGGTTGATCCGTGATTTTACCGATACACTTCAAGGATGTATCGGGGAATTGATTAGTCCATCCATCCAGTATGGTAACCGCATCCTTGGGGGGGGCTGTAAAGAGCAGTTCATAGTCTTCCCCGTCCGTCAGGGCAGCCAGCAGGGCCGTTTTACTACTGGGGTTCGCCTGCGCGTGTTCTTTTGCCACACGGCGGATCGGAAGTGCGGAAGTGTGTATCTCTGCGCCTGTTTGGGGCGTTAGTAAATGCCGCAGATCAGAGGCGAGGCCATCACTGAGGTCAATCATGGCATGAATATTGAAGGAGTTATTGAGCCAGCGACTTTCGGTAATGCGTGGAGTAAAACTCAAATGATGTTCGGTAATGGATCCGCCCAGTTCACCACTCACGAAAATCGCATCACCGGTTTTGCTGCCCTGTCGCATAATAGGGTTTTCAACCTTGCCCAGCAATGAGACCGATAATGTGAAACGGGGTAAAGTCGTTGTTTCACCGCCGACAATATTAACGCCAAATTGCACAGCACAATTTTTCAAGCCTGTGTAAACAGCTTCAATATAATCTTCCTTGATGTTTTC
>CAZAIZ010000136.1:0-5167 GCA_964485275.1 uncultured Pedosphaera sp. | reverse complement strand
ATTGACGTGGTGCGGCAGCTCGAGACCGAAGGTGAAATCTCGCTGGATGATTAATCGATGGTTAAAGCAGTTGACAATATCGTAACCGATGCGCCCCTGAGGGATATCCGTCTCTCAATTGGGCCGGCTGAAGCACTCATGCAGGACCCAGATGCCTCACCGGAGGTGGAATTGCAAGAAGAGGTTCGGGAGCAATTTGCAGAGCCGGTCCCGGACAATGAAAACGAACTTAATGAGCGCGAGCGTCAAGGCTATGAACGGGGACGAGAGGAGGCAGTTGCCGAGTACGAGTCGCAAATTCGGGTATTGCGAGCTGAGCTGGAACAAAAGAATTCGAATGAACTACCCGAAATGTTGGGCAAAATTGAGTCCCAAGTCAGCGGAGAATTGAATCAAAGACTGAATGAACTGGAAACCGAACTTGTGGAATTTGCGACTGAGGCGGCTATTCGCTTGGTGAACGGTTTGCCGATCAGCACCAAGATCGTCGAATCGGCCATTCAAGATGCGTTGAGTCACTGTGAAAATGATGCCGAAGTGGCCGTGCATTTGAACCCGGAAGATTTGAAACTCCTAAAAGAAGCCGGTTCGGATTTGATATCTGATTCTCCCCATCAACGTCGGGTGCGCTACATGAAAGATGAGGAAGTTTCCCGAGGAGGGTGTTTGGTGGAAACCAGTTGCGGCCTAATTGATGGTCGTCGTGAAACGCGCGAGCAGTTGTTGCGCGAAGCGGTCGATTCATGATTGCCAATGAACAGGTTGAATCTCGTAAGGCCGCCTCTGGTTTGGCCAAGGTGCGTTCTCGCCTTTCGGGCACTCGTCTCGTGCAAAATCGTGGAAGGGTAACCCAGATGATTGGACTGGTCATTGAGTCACAAGGCCCAATGGCGTCAGTGGGGGAGATATGCCGGATTGATTCACAAGTTACCGGCCAGAGTACAGAGGCTGAAGTGGTGGGTTTTCGCGATCGCAAGCTGTTACTTATGCCCCTTGGGGATGTCCAGGGTATTTGCCCCGGGAGCGAAGTTATTGCGACTGGACATTCTCTTCGAGTACCCGTGGGGGATAAACTTTTGGGACGGGTGCTCAATGGCCTGGGGCAGCCACTTGATGATTTGGGGGAAATTCCGAGGCAATCGGTGGCCGAACTCAATTTAAACGCTCCCCATCCTCTTCGGCGTGAACGCATTACAGTACCCTTTGTGACAGGCGTAAAAGCCATTGATACTTTTACTCCCCTGGGCCGGGGTCAACGAATGGGTATTTTTGCCGGCAGCGGTGTGGGGAAATCCACGCTTATGGGCATGATGGCCAGTCAAGCTGAGGCGGATGTAAACGTGATTGCCCTCATCGGCGAACGAGGGCGTGAGGTTCGTGATTTTATTGAACGCGACCTCGATGAGGAAGGTCGTAAGAAGTCGGTAATAGTGGTGGCTATTTCCAATGAGCCGGCGTTGGCTCGGGTTAAGGGTACGTTTCTTGCAATGACGATTGCAGAATATTTTCGTTCGAAGGGTAAAAACGTTCTATTGATGATGGACTCTATTACCCGCTTTGCCATGGCGCAGCGTGAGATTGGGTTGGCGATTGGGGAACCCCCAAGTTCACGTGGTTATACGCCATCAGTTTTTTCGCTGTTGCCTCAATTGTTGGAGCGCGCGGGTAATAATGAGCATGGATCGATTACAGGCTTATTCAATGTGCTGGTGGAAGGGGATGACATCAATGACCCGGTGGCGGATGCCGCTCGTTCTATTCTAGATGGGCACCTGGTGCTTTCTCGAGAGCTTGCGGCTCAAAACCATTATCCTGCGATTGATGTGCTCGATAGCGTGAGTCGGCTTGCGCACGATTTATTGGATGCTGGAAAACGGGAATCGATGGGAGAGGCGCGTGAAATGCTTGCTATACACAAGAAAAGCCGGGATCTCATTTCTATTGGGGCTTATCAATCCGGTTCAAACCCCAAAATAGATCGTTCCATTGAATTGCATAATCCGTTGAATGAGTTTTTGCAGCAGAATATGGGAGAAGGATGTTCTATGGAACAAAGTTGGCGGGCATTGGAAGAAACCCTGTCGGTGGAGGAAGATGAGCAAAATGGTACACAATCGACTTATCAACAGAATTTCGGCACGCAGGATGCTCTGCAACAGCCGGAGGGGGGAATAGCTAGTTCTACTCCGCCGAGCGGTCAGGTAACATGAAACCATTTGAATTTAAGTTAAAAACGGTACTAGAGGTGAGAGTGAGCGAAGAGGCTTGTGCTGGCGAGGCCCATTCGGAAGCGAAAACGTTTCTTGAGGAGGCGCTAATACAGCGACGTACTGTCGAAGAGGCGATAGAAAGCAATTTGACTGCCTGTCAGCAGGCGTTTGATGGCCAAGCCTCCAGCGGTACGCTTGCTCATTTACAGGCCGCGTTGCGAGAATTACGCGGACAGTTGGGTGAAATAGAGCCTATTATTGCTAACCGCCAAGAGCTTGTGGCCGCTAAATGGAAGGAATTTCTGACCGCACGCCAACGACGAGAAGGCTTGGAGAAAGTACGTGACAAACAACGGGCGGAATTCGAGCTGGGCACGGCTCGTGCTGAACAAAAAGATATAGACGAGATGGTCCTATTGCGTGAAGCCGGTGGGTTTGCCCAGAAATTGTAAGAATGAAAAAAATACTCTCATCACGAATGGGGCAGGTGCTTATTAGCTCGGTTGTTGTTGTCGCCTGTTTGGCGGGCCTGACCTATTGGGCGAAGAACACAATCATTAAGCCTAAAATTGAGGAATATATTGCGGCCAAAAAGGCTGAAGAAGCTGAGAAGCAGGAAAAGAAAGGCGAACAAGAGGAGGGAATTGAGGATGATTTGGCGCACGCCAGTGAAACTCCTCAAAAAAAGGAGTACGAAGAGCAGAAGCCAGAACAGAATGAAGTGATCATTAATGCGTTCGAAATTTTGAATAACAATACATCTCCTGGTGATCTTCAGTTTACCAACCCAAAACTACCCGTGTTAATGTCCGAATTGAACGACAAATGGAGTTACATTAATAAACGAGAAGCGGAATTGAATGAACTTGAAGCCCACTTGGCAGAGCAATTGCAGTCGATGCACTGGCACACCAACCAAATCACACGAAATCGCAATCAATTAAACCAGCATTTTACTGGACGCATTAACCTTATACGCAAGGAAGAGGAATCCCGCCTGCAGGAGATGGCCCAAATTTATGAGAGTTTATTGGCTCCGGATCAGCCTGAGGGACCGGCAGTGGTAAGGCAGATTCTGCGAGCCAACCTGACTCAAGATTTAAAGCTAAATGCCAAGGTTTTTCAGTATATTTCAGTGACTAACCAAGCGGTTATCATTCGCACCCTGTTGAGTGGTGAGGATGCTGACACGGAACTTTACCAGAACATCATCCAGAATCATCGAAAAACTATGACTGTGGATGCAGTAAAACCCGAGGAAAACAAAACCCCGTAATGGAAACTTCACTACAATCTAGCAAACCGGTTACCACGCAAGACGCAGTGCTTGGCCTGATTTCCATCACTCGCAATCAGGAAGATACAGAGCAGTTTGACAAGGTTTTCGATGAAGCATCCCAGAAACTTGATCAGGATCGGCAAAAGACTGAGGAGGAGGAAGACGAAAAGAAAGTCAAGAAGCAGCACATAGAAACTGAAGTAGTCGGGTGTGACTTGACGGGGATCACTACTGGACCTGAGTCAGCAGAAAAAGGAAAACAAGGGAAGGTGCGGGCATCGGGGTCTTCAGCAGACGATCTTGCTCAGGCTGAGAAGAAGATCGAATTATTAGAGAAGGCAAAAAAATTGAAGCAACTCGCGCGAAAAAAGGCAGTTGCACAGCAGCACAAGGAAACGTCCAAAGCTGACCAGAATAAGACCGATAAATTGCGGGAACAAAACGATCCAGGCAAAGCCCCTCAGGCCAAATCGACAGGAGGGAGCCAAGCTTCAGTGAAATCGCTGTCCACCGAAGGGCAAACCAAGGACGGCACGCAAGTTGCTCCGAGGCAGGATAATATGGTGCTGTCGCCAAAACAAAATATCCCCAAAACCGGGGCAAGACCTGCTCTTGTGGAGGAATTGCGGCCGGCGACAGCAGCAGTGGAGACTAATGCGCGATCAGGGGATCAGCGTGCACAGCAGGACTCCCCCCGCGAAAACTCGAAGGATCAAGTTTTGCCGATAACCCCGGCTCAAACCAATGTGCCCGCCGCTTCCAGTGTTACTTCGACGCAAGCGATGGCCTCAATGGGCAAGTCCATTAGCCCGATGATGGAAAAAATTTGGGATGCTGTAACCACATTCCGTGTTCGTGGCGAAAATGAGATGGTTGTCAAAGTGCAACCAAGCAATGACACCGAAATGCAGCTGACCATCAAATATGGAGCAGGAGGTGTCGAGATTGAGGCGCGAATGCACCAGGGTGATGGGCGTCAGCTGGCATCAGGGTGGAATGAGCTCCAGCAACAGCTTTCAGACCGTGGGGTTAGGCTCGGGGAATTGCTTTCGGTTAACGCTGAAGAAGATGGTTTTGACTCTGCTTCACACCAATTTGATCGACGAAATCAGACGTATTACAAGCCAGCTGACATCCAATTGGGTGACGAGCAGGCCGATTGGAGGGCGTTAGGTATACCGATTCGGGAACAAGAATCCACCAGAAATGTTAAACAATCTACGGACAAAGTGGAAGAAGCCTACGACGGGTGGCAGAGCTGGGCGTAATAAAGAAATAAATAAAATGATTTCAGTAGCAGACATACAATCTCAATTGAGCACCAGCACTCCACCTGCCCCGTTAGATCGGGTGCCTGCTAAAACCATGGGACAAACGGAGTTTTTAAACCTGCTTGTTACACAGATGCGTAATCAGGACCCGCTTAAACCGGTGAGTGACACCGAGTTCATCGCGCAGATGGCACAATTCACCAGCCTGGAGCAAACCAAGGAAATGAGCACGGATGTCCAAAAACTCCGTCAAAGTTATGCCCTAACCCAAGGGACAGGTCTTTTAGGGAAAGAAGTGAAGGTGGCTACAGGCGAAAATGAAAATCAAGTGTTTACGAAAGGAATCGTGACAGACCTCGAAGTCAACAAGGATGGTGACGTGAGTTTGATCGTGAACAATCAGGCAT
>CAZAIZ010000135.1:0-5206 GCA_964485275.1 uncultured Pedosphaera sp. | reverse complement strand
CCAGCCAACCCTGAGCCAGCCAACCCTGAGCCAGCCAACCCTGAGCCAGCCAACCCTGAAGTTGCCTCTTCAGGCCCAAAAAAAGTTGTTCCGCCCGACCAGAAAGAATTGTCCCCTGCAGAAGTTATTGCGCGCAAGCTGATCAGTCACGATTCAGACGACAATCTTGAGGTGTTGAACGAGGCTTTAGAGCGCTGGCTTACCAAGAAAGAGGCCTTGCCTGAACGCGTTGGAGATTTGGTCAATGAACAATTCCTTCCCATGCTTCCGATGGCTCCAGAGGGGAAAGTTTTCGTAATTGACGCCGAAAACCGGCGCGTGATTTTGATTGCCGAGAAAAAGTAATAATCTACTTTTCGGTCATTGCTCAAGGCGTCTAAACCCTCAGTTTCGTATTCCTGAATCTCTGACGCGGAGATCCTTGTTCCCGAGCGAAGCAGGTTGCAGCCACCGCTCTCCATTTTGTGACCGCAGGAACGCCAACAGATCACGCAACTCCGCTTTCGATATATTTCGATCCAATCCTGCAGGCATCAGAGACACAGGAGAGAGGTTGATGGACTGAATCTGGTTGCGCTCCAATCGCACTTCCACGCCCGGCGCACTGCGCAGAGTAAGGGCTTGAGACGTTTCATGGGCCACAATGCCAACGTAAGTTTCCTTTGCCTTCACCACGAAAGTCTCGTGCCCGGGCACCTGAGTAGAGTTCGGAAACACAATCGCCTCTAAAATATCGCGGCCGGTGCGGATGGCTCCTATGGAGGTAAGATCGGGTCCTAAATTACCACCCTTCGCCCCAATCGTATGACAAGTGCCGCAAACCGCTTTCTGCCCGAAAAACACCGCCCGGCCACGGCCTACATCGCCTCCATCAAGTAATGGGGTCAAGGCCTCCAATCGTTTCAGCTCCCCTTTCTTTGCCTTTGCCAGGCGAGACAGTAACGATTTTGCGCCTTCCTTTACGCCTGCAGAATATTCTTCAAGTATTCTTGTTACCAATACCTCATTAAGCACACCTTCGGGTGCGGTCGTCATTGCCTTCACTAGCTCCAATCCCACTGCCTCAGCTTCCGAGTTTTTAAAAGCCGACAAAAGCAAGGGCCAGGTCAACCCATCGGCTTCAGTCAGCCATCCCTTTGCAATCCTTAGCCTTTGGACATCATTCCAAGCCAACTGCCCCGCCACACGGGCAGCAGCTGAACGACGGGTTGCCAGTTGGGTGGGCGCGTGTTGATCTCGTAAAAACCGCTCCACCTCTTTGGAAACTGTCCTAACCCGCGAGGCAACTGCGCCCAGTGCTGCCAGTCGCAAAGCCGGGGAAGTCTTGGCGTCATTGACCAGTCCATGTAATGCTGTGTCAACTCCACTTAGGCCACGGGATTGAATCACTCTGATGGCCGCCAACTTGGACGATTCATCAAACTGGGGGTTTGCCAATGCCTTGACCAAAACCGACTCCCACTCTTTGGGAAATTTTTTATTCTCAGCCTGCGCCATTACGCTGAAGAGAAACACCCGCCGAGCTGCCTGATTCGCGGTGAGACGGAAAGAAGCGCCTCCCAGCCAAGCCGTCATCGCTTGCTGTACCTTCTGGTTGTCGGCAAAAACCGTAAGGGCCACGCGCACCGTTGTCTTTTGAGCCTCGCTCCATTGGGGAGAAGTCATGACCTGATCGTCCAAATAGCTCACAACCGAATCAGCCCAATCAGGATGATGGGTCATCACCCACAAAGCCGCTCGAGTCAATTCAGAATCCGTTGAAGTCAGCAGGCGCTCCACATCGCTTTGTTCAAGAGGACTCTCATCGAGCTGATCGAGTGCTATTAATGCCGCCCGTCGCACTCTCGAGTGTTTAGCTTTGAGCTTTTGCTTCAAGGTCGCTGGCTCATTTAGCTGAATTAGAGAGTAGACGATGGCGTGATCATGATGGGGATCAGTGCTTACAGCCGCCGCATCTGCTAGCATCTCAGTTGCAGATGAGTCTCCCATAAAGCCCAAAGCCGTAGCCATCTCGCGGCAAACCGCCGCATCTTTCGAAAGGAGCCCTGTAAGCACGGCCCCCAGAGCCATTTTATCCTTTGCCAAGCCAGTTGAGCGTGCCGCCGCAATCTGAACCTCAGGCGCGGGATGCTTCAAGGCGCCACGAATAACCTTACGGGCAGCCACAGACTTTTGCCGGTGCAACACCCATAGCGCACGGCATTTGGTTTCAACATTAGTTTTTGGCCCATCAATCAAACCAGATAATTCTGGAACGAGTTGCTTGCCAGAACTCACAAGGAGTTCGGTTGCCCTTTGCCTGACCTTGGGTCGTGTATCATTCAGAAGGGCAGCTAACTTCATAGGACTTAAATCTCCATAATCCAATTTTTCCCCCAAAGGATCTTTGATGGGGTGCACTCCCCGCTTTCGAACACGATAAACGCCTCCCTTGTATTCAGGGCGGGAAATGCGCGACAAGGGACATTGATCGATATACCACCCACCCGTATCAATCACGATAAGACTGCCATCGGGGGCCTCCAACACATCAGTAGGTCGAAAATCCGGATCACTGGACACGAGGAAGTCGCTGTCGGCAGAGGTGAAAGTCGCCCCACTGCGTTTTAAGACATGACGCTGGATGCGGTGCGGGTTGAACTGCGCACTAAAGAGGTTGCCCCTGTATTCAAGACCGAAGCCCAAGCCTGAATGGCGGTGCAATCCCGCCGGAGCAACTCGAGCAAAACGGGTGAGCGGGCCAAGTAAATCTCCTGTTCGTTTGAACTCCACAACACTTGGATGCCACTTACTGTAAACCCCGCCTTCCAAAAAATGCATGAGCGAGTCTCGCTGCCCGTTCTTTGGGTTTGTAAAATAGGTCATGGTGCCAATGATCTCACCTCCGGGAGTGAAGATAATTTCCACAGGGTTATCAAATCCCCCGCCGGCCACCGATTCCAGTTCTGTTCCATCAGGATTCATTCGCCAAATACGGGAGGCCAGTCCTTTGAAGGAGCGACCATCCTTCGTTTTGATATCAAACCCATGGCGCCCATCAGTCAGATACAGTTTGCCTTCTGGCCCAAGGAAGGGCCCATGCAGGCTCGCGGTGCCACGCACATGCCAGCCGCTGGCCAATACCTCCCGCTCATCTGCTTTGCCATCATCATCGACATCGCGCAGTCGCAGCACGTCTGGCGGGGAAGCGGTGTATACATTGCCTTGCCAGCATAAGAGCCCCATGGGAATTCCCACGTGCTCAGCATAAACCGTGCTTTTATCAAACCGCCCATCGCCGTTCTGGTCTTCGAGCATCAGAATCTTGCACTCGGGCTTTTCGCTCATGGCTTTGCCTCCGATGTTTTTGCCTGAAGACGCTGCAATGAAGAGTCGGCCCCGATCATCAAAATCGGCCAGCATACCGTAGGGGGCCAACTCAGGACCGGCGGCCAATTCTACTGTGAACCCTTCAGCCACCGTAATGGCCCGCAGCCCGCGCTTGGGTTCAGCAGCTAAACCAATGAGATGACAAAAGAGGAGAGCCGTTAGGAGACGCAACTTCATTGTGAGCCATTAATTATGAAGAGGCCTCCCCTTGTGGCGAGAAAAAATCAACCTCCTGAAGAGCGCCAACGGCTAATCCCAATCCCCACCAAAAAGATTGTCAACGTCCCAACGACAATAATCATATGCGCGTGGAAGGGGCTGCGAAACTCTTCTGGGAAATAATCAGCAAAAGTCATCCAGCAGATGACTAGGACCCCTAAAATCACCCCGATAAGGGCTCCGGCATTGTCGGCCTTACGCGATATGAGCCCCAAAAGAAATAGACCGAGCATCCCGCCGGCAAAAATTCCTGAAAGTTTCCACCAAGAATCCAGCAGGCTTTTTTGTCCGAGCATTGCCAGCGCTACTCCAGTGCCGAGAATTCCCCACATGAGGGTCGCTCCGCGGAGGATTCTGAGAGCACCTTCCTCATCCTCTCCACGTTTCAAATATCGCTGCATAAAATCTTTCAGGGTGACAGTTGCAGAACTATTCAGGCTGGTATCGATGCTGCTCATGGCCGCAGCGAAAATGGCTGCGATCAAAAGGCCCGCCACTCCTGTTGGCAGCTGCGTAGCAATGAAGTGGGGCAACACCTGGTCTGCGTGCCCATCGGGATAAGCCGCTTTCAGTTCAGCCAAAAGCGCTGGGCTGGCCTCATAAAAACTGAACAACATCGAGCCAATGAAGAAGAATAGTGCAGCAACCGGCACATAGAGTAGGGCTCCTGTCCATACCGAGCGAGCCGCCGCCTGATTATCGCGCGCGGTGTGGTAGCGCTGTACAAAACTCTGATCAATGCCGAAATTATTTAGGTTGATGAATAAGCCATAGATCAGCACCACCCAGAAGGTCGCCTGTGTGAAGTCGATTGCGAAGCTTCCCAAGCTGAATTTTTCCGCTGCAGCTGCCGCTTGCATTGCCTCGTCAGCGCCTCCCGGATGATTTGCCAATAATAACACTGCAATGACCACTGCGCCGATAAGAAGCACTATACTTTGGACCACATCAGTCCAGATCACTACGGCGATGCCGCCCAAAAGCGTATAAACCGTCACCGCAACCCCAGATACAATAATAACCACAGGCAAGCTCCAGCCGGTCAGGGCACTGAGCCCCAGCGAAACTCCAAAGAGAATCGTTCCCACCCTTGCCAGTTGAGTGAGTAAATAACACACCAGCGCATAGGTGCGGGCCCAAGGACCAAACCGTTTTTCCAAATGATGGTAGGCGGAAATCTCTCCGCTCTGGCGATAGAATGGAACAAACCATTTTACTGCCACCCAGGCGGCCAGCGGGAGGGACAGGCTGAAAACAAACCCATTCCAGTTGCCGCCGTAGGCTTTGCCGGGCACCCCGATAAAGGTGTTACTGGATAGGTAAGTACCGAAGATGGAAAGGCCCACGGCCCAGCCGGGCAGCGAGCCTCCCGCAGCCATGAAATCTTTTGATGAACGGTTGTAACGCGCAAACCAAATGCCCATCCCAATGACCGCCAGGAGATAAACCGCCAGAACAGCGATATCAATGGCAGGAAGAGTCTGCATGGTTAGGGGTGGCGTTGCACGGGAAACTGCTTTGCCATTTCTTTAGCCATCTGTTTCACCAAGTCAGAATGGCCGGCAGCAATATTGATGTTTTCGCCGGGGTCCCGCACGTGATCGTACAACTCGCGCCC
>CAZAIZ010000134.1:0-5210 GCA_964485275.1 uncultured Pedosphaera sp. | reverse complement strand
AGATTATCGCGCGGCTTATTCGCGCGTGGCAGGCTGACCTCGTCTTCACGCATCGTCCGCACGACTATCACCCCGATCATCGAAACGCCGGACTGCTTATCCGTGACGCGGCGTTCATGGCCGGAGTGCCTTTTTATGTGCCTGACACGCCGCCGACCAAGCGCAATCCTGTGTTCATGTATTTTCCCGACCGGTTCACGCGTCCGTATCCCTTTCATGCGGATATCGCAATTTCCATCGATGATGTCTTCGATAAAAAAGTGAAAGCACTGGATGCCCTGGAATCACAGGTTTACGAGGGTGGCGCCAATGGTTCGGCCATCACGCTTATCCAGCGCAAGGCCAATGACCCTGTGGCACGGTTGGAAATACTAAAGGCCAGCTGGACGGGGCGCAATGGGCGTATCGCTGACCGTTTTCGTGACTCACTAATTAAATGGTATGGTCCTGAACGGGGCAAGGCGGTGAAAACGGCTGAGGCCTTTGAGATATGCGAATATGGTCGCCGCCCAAGTCAGGCTGAACTAAAAGAACTCTTCCCGTTTTTTAAATAGGATTAAAATGAAACAAATTATATCTATTCTGTGTACGCTTCCTTTTGTGGCTTCTGCACAGGTGGTGAAGCTTGAAGGGGCGAAGGTGCACCAATACAAGCAGGTGGGTGACACGAAACTGTTCCTGCACGTGTATAGTCCCAAAGGTCACAAGTCATCGGCTTCCCGGCCTGCAATCGTTTTCTTTTTCGGTGGTGGCTGGAATGGAGGAACGCCCAAGCAATTCGAGCCGCACTGTAATCATTTGGCGAGTCAGGGAATGGTTGCGATCACTGCTGAATACCGTGTTAAAAGTCGAAATAAGACGACACCATTTGAGTGTGTCAAAGACGGCAAATCAGCCATTCGTTGGGTGCGAGAGAACGCAGATAAACTCGGCGTGGATCCTTCACGGGTTGCAGCCGGTGGCGGCTCAGCCGGAGGTCATGTAGCCGCAGCAACAGGCAATTGCCCGGGATTGGAGGAAAAGGGTGAGAATCTGAAAATTAGCAGCAAGCCTGATGCGCTGGTTCTCTTTAATCCGGTTTATGATAACAGTTCAAAAGGTTTTGGCCACGACCGGGTTAAGCCGCGATGGAAGGAGATTTCCCCGATGCACAATATTTCCAAGGGTGCTCCTCCCACAATTGTTTTTCTCGGTACGAAGGATAAACTCATCCCAGTTGATACTGGACAGGAATATGATCGCCGCATGAAAGCGGTTGGAAGCCAGAGTAAACTGCACCTATATAAGGATGCAACCCACGGTTTTTTTAACAAGGGCAAAAAGGGCGATCATTACCCCGATACAATTGCCAAGATGGACAAATTTCTTGTGTCTCTCGGATGGTTGAAAGGTGCAGGGACTAAAAAGAAGAATTCGAAATGAAGAAAATTATTTATCTCACTTTATGGGTGGCATTCGTACCATGTGTCAATGCCCAACAGCGGTCACCGGAGGCGCTTTTTAAGCAGTGGGACAAAAACAAGGACGGCAAATTGTCACCGACTGAATTGCCTCAAAATGCCCGGCGCAATTTTGCCAAGGTGGACACCAACAAGGATGGTGCCATTTCCATCGAAGAGCACGTGCGTTTCTTGAAACGTCCGCGCAAGGATCAGCCTCGCCAGCCCAAGGGAGTGACGGTACTGCGCGATATTCCCTACGCAGGAACTAAAAATCCGAGACAAATGCTCGATTTGATATTACCGGTCAAGCGTGCAGGCAAGGAACCGTTGCCGGTAATTGCATTCATACATGGCGGAGGCTGGCGTAATGGCAACAAGAGTAGTGGGGTAAATCGGGTTTCGGGTCTGGTTCAAACGGGTCAGTACGTGGGGGTGAGTATCGGCTATCGGCTCACGGGCGAGGCAATTTGGCCGGCACAAATTCACGATTGCAAGGCGGCTATTCGCTGGCTGCGGGGTAATGCGAAAAAACATGGAATGAATCCGGGCAAGATTGCTGTCTGGGGTTCTTCTGCGGGTGGTCATTTGGTTTCCATGCTGGGTTCAACTGGAGGAGTAAAGGAATTGGAAGGCAAATTGGGCCAGTATCCCGGTCAATCCAGTCGCGTGAGTGCCGTGGTTAACTACTATGGTCCCAGTGCCCTGCTTCAAATGGACGATCATCCGGGCAAAATGAAGCATAATGCACCTGATTCGCCGGAAAGCCTGCTGGTTGGGGCACCGATTCAGGAGGCAAAGGAGAAAACCCGGCAGGTCTCGCCGCTTACCCATGTGAGCGAGGATGACGCGCCGCATTTGCATGTGCACGGTACAGCTGATCCTTTGGTGCCATTCCATCAATCACAGATTTATCACGCGGCATTAATGAAGGCTGGCGTTGAATCCACGCTGATTAAAGTTAAGGAAGGAGGGCATAATGCTCCAAAGGCTGTGGGAGAGAATCAGGTGCGCTTGTTTTTGGGGCGGCATTTGCGCGGGAAAGGCGAAAAGCTGAAGGACGAAACGGTTTCCTCAGCCCGATAAAACGCACTGGCCGTTTCGCGCTTGTCGATAACCTGCGATGGTTCGCGCACCTTTAGGTTTCTATTATCTTTTTTGTGTTTAGGAGGTTCAATCGGTTTCAGTTCGTGCTGGCCATTGGAATATTTATCGTTGGGGTATCGGTATTGTTCGCGTGGAGAAATGCGCCACGTTCAGATCGTTCCGAGGCAGCGGCAAAACGTGTTCGACCACCGCTTGAGGCTGCCCTGCGTGCAAAAGGTATTCGCTGGAGTGCTCCGGTTTTCATCCGCATCTTCAAGGAAGAGAAACAGCTCGAATTGTGGATTGATGATGGAAAAGTGTTCAAACACTTCAAGACCTGGCCTATCTGCAAGTTCTCAGGTGGCCTTGGGCCCAAGTTAAAGGAGGGAGATGGGCAGGCTCCGGAAGGGTTTTATTTTGTGCCGCCCGCCCGCATGAATCCCTATAGTCGGTTTCATTTATCCTTTAATCTGGGTTACCCGAACACATATGACCGGGCTCATGGTCGTACTGGGAGTGCCTTAATGGTGCATGGCAATTGCGTGAGTATTGGTTGTTACGCCATGACTGATACTCGTATTGAGGAGATCTATTCGCTTTGCGATGCGGCCTTAATGAATGGGCAACGGTTTTTCCGTGTGCATTGTTTTCCCTTCCGAATGACTGAGGCAAACATGAAACGTCACGCTAAATCCAAGTGGCTTGCAGAATGGAAGAATCTCAAGCGAGGTTATGATTGGTTTGAGAAAACAAAGCGTCCACCTAATGTGGAGGTGAAAGGGAAACGATATACGTTTAGTAAAGCAGATTAACGGGCCTTGTGTTAACGGTTTTGATGAGCCGCAAACCAGCCCCATGCTGCGCCTGCGACCAGTCCCACTGTGTGTGCGGTGTTGGCGATGTTGCCGACGAGGCCGGTGAAACAAATAGCAAACCAAATCAACAGCAGTGTAATAGTGCTACGGTCTAATTGAATGCCGAAACTCGGGTCGCGGTCTCCTCGGATCCAGATATACCCAAAGAGGGCATAATTCACACCGGACATGCCGCCAAAGCTGGGGCTGCCTTCCACGATGTACTGCCCGATGTTGCTTAGCGCCGCAGTGAATAAAATGAAGAGGGCGAATTTGAACATGCCCAAACGACCCTCCAGTCCACCTCCCAAGTAATGCAGCCAGTAAAGATTGAAGATGATATGCATAAAGCCAAAGTGAAGGAATATGGGGGTGATAACTCTCCAAAGGTGACCGGATCTTATCTCCGGCAAACCGGGTAACCACCGGATCATAGAGCCATCCATAACATACTCGGTAATTGTCCATTGAGCATTTGCTTCTGGAGCAGTTCCAACTTTCGTGAAAAAGGCAGCCAGCACGCACAGTCCGATCATAAAATATGTAAGATAGGGGGTTGCTCCGGTCTCCTGTCCGAATACCTGTGTTCGTACGTCAATCTGACGTTTAGCTGCTAGTTCATCTGCCTTGGCTTCCTCAAGGCGGATATTCTCTGCCTTGGTCTTTGCTTCTTTGTAACGGGAGTCTTCCGGTTCCTGATTAAATTGTGATAATTCAGCTTCTGCTTTTTCTATTTGGTCATCATCATGCACCCATATTGACCATGTTCCATCCTCCTCATCCTCAATATCGCAGGGGATGCCACTGGCCAAAAGATAGTCACCAAATCGTTTGGCTTGATCTTCGTTGTCGATTTCCCCAATGGAGCGCATAAAAGAAAGCGCGCCTTATGACGCGCTTGGGAGGATGGTTACATGTAAGCCCGAGTAAAGTCAGTCTTTTTCGAAGGCCGACGCTTTAGTTTAAACTTTTAAGATAGATGTTTCGGTACCATACATCTTGGCCATGATCCTGAAACCCGATATGGCCCTTGCGAGGTAAGTCTTTGAGTGCAGTTTTGAATTTGTTACGTGAGCCATCCGGGTTTTTATTGCCGGTGGTCCATTTATCCAAATCGGCTTTCACCACCTCGGTGCCGTTGATGCTGACACTGATATTGGGGCCGTTGCAGGTAATCACGAATCGGTTCCATTCACCCAATGGTTTGGCTGGATTGGCGCTGGGAGCAAGTGCATCATAAAATGCGCCGTTGTCGTGCTTGCCGAGCTTCTTCTTTCCAGTGGTGTCCATTACCTGAATTTCAAATCCACCTTGCACGGCGTTTTTCGGGTCAGTACGAAAAAAGATGCCGCTATTACAGCGCTTGGATACTTTTACTTCCACGTCCAAAATAAAATCTCCGTAGGCTTTCTCGGTCCAGATATAGCCACTCCTGGGCTTGCGCGTCAGAATCCCATTCTCCACAGCCCAACCGTTTGGTTTGGCGTTCCAGCCATCAAGATTCTTTCCGTTGAATAGTGAGGTGAAACCTTTGGGGGGCTCGGCTTTTGTCAGGCAGGTAAAGGCACATATGGAAACCAAGATAAGGGTATATTGTTTCATTCCGGAGAAGTTCAGCTTGTTGGCCGGTTTTGTAAAGCCTACTGGCCAGCTGGTATTGTTGCCAAGGCGGGTTCTTGCTCAAGTTTCGGGCGGTTTGAAGCCGGGTGCTCATGTAGGATGCCAGCCATCCGGTCCAAGTCGGCATCCTTAATCCCGTTATATACGGGGAGATACACGACTCCTTGCATAAATCTTTCACACCATGGTACTGCACTATTTGTTTTAGGCA
>CAZAIZ010000133.1:0-5224 GCA_964485275.1 uncultured Pedosphaera sp. | reverse complement strand
CTCAACCCCATCTGTCCCCAGGCACTTTCCAACCGCCCCTTAATCATCAGCTTCTCTTCTACAATTAAAGTCACCGTACTCAAGCATCGCGCCGAAAGCTACCTTTCGGCAGATGGACAAATGCAGGCTGAATTGCGCAAGGGGGATCAGGTAAAGATCCGCCGTAGCCGGCAGAAGGCTAGGCTGATCAGGCTTGAAGGGAACTCATTTTTTGAAACCCTCCGGCACAAGCTCAATTGGAGCGGTTCACACGCGTGATACGACTCAAGGACATCGCCCAAAGTGCAGGCGTATCGGTAATGACCGTTTCCAAGGCATTACGCGACGAACCAGATATTTCCTCAGCAACCAAGAATAGGATTCGAGATATCGCCAAAAAATCCGGGTATGTCCCCAATAATTCCGCACGGGGACTACGAACGCGAAAAACAAATCAATTTGGCCTAATTATTTCAGCCTTGAGCAACCCAATGTATACCCGCACCTTTATGGCCATAGAGGAGCAGGCTCACGAAATGGGCTATGAAATCATCGTTGCCCAAACCCTGAACAACCCAGAACGCGAGGAAACCTGTATCCGAAGACTTCTGGCCAGACAGGTTGACGGACTTTTTATCCGTCCAGTCTACAGAGCTGACCCCAAGGTGACCATATACGAGGAGCTCCGAAAGCACCGTATCCCCACGGTAATTCTGGGCCACAAAGCCCTTTTTTGTAATGAATTTCCAAATGTGGAAACAGACGATCTTGCTGCTGCCAAAGCCCTCACAGAACACCTTCTTGATTTAGGGCATCACCACATAGCCTGCCTGACTGGCCCGACCTTTGCGCCATGGGCCCAAGAGCGTTACGAGGGGTATAGACGAGGACTGATCGAACGCGGGCTCGAAATTGACGACAAACTCGTCTTTCAGGCCGGAGCAACAATCGAGGAAGGGGCCAAGGCAGCACTTGAATATATTCAGGAAAGCTCCCATGCAACAGCCATGGTTGCGGCCAACGATCTCGTTGCCTTCGGTGCCGCAAGCACATTAATTGATCAGGGAATACGCATTCCTGAAGACCTTTCAATCACAGGTTTCGGCAATGTGCTTTCAGCAGAATACTTTCGCGTTCCCCTTACCACTGTCCGGCAACCGAAATACCGGCGCGGACTTGCCGCAATAGACGCAATGCAAAAACTCCTGAAAGGCGAGCCCGCAAGACCTAAGCGCCTGCCAGCTGAATTATCAATCCGCAAGAGTACCGCTGCCTTGGCGCCTAGCGTGCAGTAAATCGTTCGACATACTTGCCTAGCATATCTGCTTCAAGATTGACCGCATCACCCACCGCGCGCTCCTTTAATGCCGTTTGGTTAAGGGTATGTGGGATTATCCATATCGTAAAACAGCTCTTCTCCACAGACGCAACCGTAAGACTAATGCCGTCTACTGCAATTGAACCTTTGTGAACAACGTAACGCATTACTGAATCTGGAGCCGAAACCTGCAACTGATAATCTTCCCCTTTTTGCTCCCATGTCAAAATTTTCCCTGTCCCATCAATATGACCGGTGACAAAATGCCCCCCAAGACGACCTCCCGCCTCAAGGCTTCGCTCTAAATTAACGGCTGAACCTGCTCGGCAATCCTTAAGATTGGTAAGATTCCATGTTTCCTTAAGCAAGTCGAACTGCACCGCCCTGTCCCGACCTTTTGAATTAATCTCAACCACCGTAAGACAACAGCCATTCACCGACAAACTATCGCCCACCCTTAATCCTGATCCTGTCTTCCGAAGTGAAACTGTCAAACGGACAGATTTGTCTCCAGGATGGATGGACTCAACCGCACCTGTCTCTTCAATAATCCCGGTAAACATCCTGACTGACTCAATCCCCGGCAAAACCCGCCGTCAACAATAAATCTGGTCCCAGTCGCCGCCATTGCACGTTACTCAGCATCTTCACCCTGTTAAGACTCTTTACACCAAAACCCGCTGCAGCCACACATGACTCCTTGCCTCCAATGATTATTGGCGCATAAAAGAAAGCGATCTTGTTAACTAAATTATTATCGAGGAATGAACCACCCACTTCACCTCCTCCTTCCACCAAAAGGCTAACAACCTGTTCGCCTCCCAACCGTTTCATCAACCATTTTAAATCAATCCCTCCTTTTCGCTCTGGAGCCTCAATTACGTTAACTTTTTTGCGTAAGGCGAGGATATTCTTGGCAGGCGCATTCTCCAAGGTAACCACAGTTGTTTGGGCTGAATATTCGTCTGATGCCACCTTGGCGCTCAAGGGGGTGCGGCACCGCGAATCGAGTATTATTCGTCGCAAGGGCACTCCTCCCTGCTTGTCATGAACCAACAGGCTCGGGTTATCAGCCAGCACAGTATTAATCCCGACCAGGATTGCGTCATTACCTTTCCGGAGGCGCTGCCCCTCTCTTCTTGAAGGTCCCTGAGTAATCCATTTGGAATCGCCTGTTGACGTTGCAATTTTCCCATCGAGGGTCATTGCAGATTTGAGCGTTACATATGGGAAAGCAGAAGTAATCCAATGATTAAAGGTTGCATTAATATCACTGGATTCGTCGGATAAAACCCTTTCCCTAACCTCAACCCCTGACCTCTTTAGAATGCGCAAACCACGGCCAGAATGAACGGGATTGGGATCGGTTGCCCCAACTACTACACGCTTTATACCCGCATCAATAATCGCCTGCGTGCAGGGGGGGGTTCTTCCTGTCGTACAACAAGGCTCCAGATTCACGTAAAGCGTGGAGCCTTTCAAATTATAATCATTGCGATTTGCCTCCTCAATGGCTGCAATCTCAGCGTGAGCTTCCCCCGCCTTGCGGTGCCATCCTTTTCCTATTACTGCCCCCCCTTTCACCAGCACCGCCCCGACCATGGGGTTAGGCGAAGTATGGCCATAACCCTTTCTCGCCAGTTTCAACGCAGCAAGCATGTACTGTTCATCCACCTCACTCATCACGAGTTCATCCAGCGAAAAGGGCCTCCGCAAATTTATCTGGATCGAATGGCTGCAAATCATCAGCCTGCTCTCCCAAGCCAATGAATTTGATAGGCAACCCCAATTCATCATGGATGGCCACAACCATTCCGCCCTTACTCGTTCCATCAAGCTTGGTGATCACCAATCCTGTCAAAGGCACGGCCTTGTGGAATTCACGAGCCTGATTTAACGCATTCATCCCGGTTGTAGCATCCACCACCAGCAACACCTCGTGGGGAGCACCTTCTGTCTGAGCTCCAATAACCCGGTGTAATTTTTCGAGTTCCTGCATCAAATTACTCTTGGTGTGCAAACGACCTGCAGTATCAATGAATAAATAGTCCGCCTTTCGGGCCGTAGCAGCGGCAACTGCATCGTGCGCAACCGCAGCAGGCTCCGCCCCGTAACCTCCAGCAATAACCGGAACATCCAATCGCCCTCCCCACTCCTTTAGCTGCTCAACAGCAGCTGCGCGAAACGTGTCACACGCAGCAAGGATCGGGCTCAATCCGGCAGATTTAACCCTATTGGCTAATTTGGCCGAGGTTGTGGTCTTACCCGTTCCATTTACTCCCACCAAGGAGACTACAGTTACATCATCCACTTGCTTCAGCCCAATAACACCCTCTTCAAACGACACAGATACCTCCCTTCTGGCAACCTCCAGCACATTCAGCCCATCCCTCCCCTGGCTCTCGTATTTTTCTTTTACTGAAGAAAGGATTCTTTGGGTCATTGGCATACCCAGATCAGCCCCAATAAGAGCAAACTCAATCTCTTCAAGCGTATCATCATCCAACCTGGGCGATCCGGTGACAATCCTTGAGATCTCATGGGAAAGCTTCTCCTTGGTGCGATGCAGCCCTGATCTAAATTTATCCAGAATACCCATTTCTGATAGAAACAGCAGATTTCATTCGCTCGATATAGGAATAAGGCAGCTTAACTCCACCTATCAAAGGTCGGCCTTTATTTTCTCCATGACAATCTGATCCTCCAGTAACAATCAATCCATACTGCTCAGCAAGCAACAAATAGTGCTCGGTCATCGCCGTCGAATGGCGTGTGTAAAAACATTCAATGCCATCCATGCCAGCCCCCGCTAATGGACTGATAATATCATCCCGGTGGTACAAGCCCGGATGCGCCATTACCGCCAAACCTCCAGCCTCATGGATCAGCTCTATCGCCTGAGGAGCAGTCATCTTATCCTTCGGCACCCAAGCAGGCTTCCCCTTCTTCAAATACTTCTGAAAAGATTCATCCAAGGAACGGCAATGGCCTTTTGCCGCCAGCACTCTTCCTATGTGTGGCCTTCCTGGGGAATTACAATTTGCAACATCAAGCACATCTTTGCTGGTTATCTCAATCCCCAGCTTGTTAAGCTTGGACACAATCTCATGAATTCGATTTCGACGAATATTTTGATATTTCTCTAGCTGCTCAATCAGCCGGCCGCATTCAAGGTCCAAAAAATAACCCAGCAGGTGTATTTCGAATCCATCGAGTTCAACCGTAAATTCACATCCGGATACAAATTCTATATCCCGCTCAGCACAGGCAGCCGACATTTGTTTGCATCCATCGATCGTATCATGATCGGTAAGCGCCAAAACCCCAAGCCCTTGCTCTTGGCCATGCTCCACCAGCTCCTCAGGCGTATACGTGCCATCAGAATAGTGTGTATGAAGGTGGAGATCTGCGTACATTAATCTGCCTCCGGGGTAGTGCGAGCCGGCCGATCCAATTGGACTGCCAACTTATCCAAAATCCCATTTACAAACTTACCACTGTCATCAGTCGAAAACTTTTTCGCTATATCAACCGCTTCATTTATGATGACCACCGGCGGCACATCATCGCGCTGAAGTAGTTCATGGGCTGCAAGACGCAGGATATTCCGGTCCACTCCTGCCATTCTGTGAAGGTCCCAGTTGGCAGCCAAGTCCTGAAGCTCTGAGTCAAGGGCATCGCGATTCTCCAGAACACCACGAATCAATGGCTCGGCAAAATTGCGAACAGCAAGGTCATCCACTGTCGGCGGGGGGATTTCCTTCTCTTCACCCCAACTACTCCTCCCTTCAATCATATCAATTACCGCAGGTCTTTGGTGCAGCCAGAAATGCTCCAAGGCGGCATCCAGATCCCTCTGCGGATTATGATCATATTGAAACAAAAACTGAACCGCGCGCTCGCGCGCCTGACGACGGGTGCCCATGG
>CAZAIZ010000132.1:0-5263 GCA_964485275.1 uncultured Pedosphaera sp. | reverse complement strand
CTTTGGTAGTGATTGAGCATAATTTAGACGTTATTAAGTGTGCCGATTGGATCATCGATCTGGGGCCTGATGGCGGAGATAAGGGTGGCCAGTTAGTGGCAGAAGGTCCCCCGGAATACGTTGCTCAATGCGAAAAGAGTTATACGGGTGGCTACTTGAAGCTGTATACACCCAAGGTTAAGCCTAAAGGTCGCCAGAAGAAGATGAAAGTTGCATGAATATCAAACTATTTTCATATTTCGTTTTGTTTGCTGGCAATCTTGTGGGAGCAGTCGTTGGTGGTGTGGAATTGCATGGCAAGTCGGCAACAGAGCCTGACGAAAAATTATATCTGACTGCAGTACGTAGTTTTCAAGGAGGACATTGGGCTGCGTCAGCACGTTGGTTTGATGAACTGATCAACCGATTTCCTGACTCATCTAGACGAACAAAGGCGACTCTTCTTCTGGGGCAATCTCTTTTTCAACAGAAAAAGTATCGGGATGCCTACGGAGTTTTGGCAAATAATCAATTGGCGGCCGCAGAATTGATGGACGAATATCTTTATTGGATGGCAGAATGTCGGCTCGGTCAGGGGAATCTTGATGCTGCAGATCAAGTGTTTGGTGAACTCCTGCGAGGGTTCCCAAAATCGAACAGAATACTGGAAGCTACAGTGGCCTCTGCGTTTGTTGCAGCACAGCGGGAAGATTGGGTTCGGGTTGTGGCACTATTGAGCCCTACTGAAGGTGTCTTTAAGATCCAGGCAGGTGATGGCTTTGTGGAGGACTCGCTTCAGGAGGGAGCCCTCCTGTTGGCAGAGTCTCTATTAGAACAAAAAAACCCTATTTCAGCACGTTTACTATTAGAAAAGCTTCCGAGAGCATTGCAACAACGTCGAGGCTGGCGTCGAGATTTGTTGAGAGTTCGTATTGCGGAGGCTATGGAGGAGGGGGGAAAGGCTCTTGATGGTGTGTCAAAATTAAGGGCATCGATAGAGAAAACGGAAGAGGATTATTGGTATGCACAAGTCGTCCAATTACAGTCTCGATTACTTGGCGAACAAGGCCGATGGATTGAGGCAGCTAATAACTATAATTCATTAATAGACAGCAAATTCCCCCCCCCCGTTCGTCAAAGGGCTTTCTTTGGATCAGCAAGATTACTTTTTCTTGGAGGGGATAGTCTAATGGCGATTAAACGACTTGAGTCTATGCTTGCGGATTTGGACCTAAAAGTAGCTTTTCCAATGACACACTGCATTCTAGGGGAGGCTAAGTTGCGAAGCAAACGTTATGATGTGGACGAGGCAGTGGTGCATTTTAATGCAGCACTTAATGGCTCGGATGATGGAGATTTACGGGCTAGGGTTTTGTGGGGTTTGGGGCGCAGTTATCGTTTGCTTGGCGATGTTCCTAAATCTACAGAATATTATTTTAAGGCAATTGAAGTGCCTGCCGACGGTTTGCTTCGCAAACGTATTCTGTACGATGATTCACATTTGAAAATGCTTTCAAGACGCTGGATAGAGGCAAGCGATGGGCTAAAGAAAGTGATTTCCATGGGCGAGACAGGAAAGCCTAATCTTTTAATCGAACAGGCGCGTTTTATGCAGGTTAAATCAATGGTGGGGGCAACAAATTTAGTAGGGGCAAAATTATTACTGCAGGAGATTCGAGGCAATCCTGGGCAAATCCTGAATGAGTCTATTCTCCTAGTGGCACAAGCTCATGAGATGATAGGAAAAATGGATGATGCCGATGAATTTCTTGTGGAATTGATCGACAATGCCCCCGGCAAAAACTTACTTGCAGCGGCTGAACTCGAAAATATTCGGATACAGGTCAAAAATAGAAAATGGACAGAGGCGATTGCGCTGTACGGTAAATGGCTGAAGGAATATCCGGACCACGAACAGGTTGCTGAAGTCCGACTTGACAGGGCTTGGGTGCTTAGGAAGTCAGGAAATGTTCAAGATGCTGTTACTGCTTATGATGAGATAATTAAAATGCATCCAGAATCGTTTGTCGCTTATGTTTCCAAGATGTGGAAAGCCGACAAAATGTTTAATTCAAAATCTGACCGATTAGCGGCTGAAAGATTATATCAAGAGATAGCCGGATCAACAAACACCCCGACCCATTTGCGGAATCGGGCTCAGATGATGGCCGGTCGTGCTGCTGTAGCTAGGCAAGGATACGAAGATGCGCGAAAAAGTTTTTCTGCGCTTTTGGATAACCCAAAAGTAACCGGACGGGTAAGGGTTGAGGCAACTTTTGCTTTGGGAGATTTGAATTTGATTGATTTAAAGGCACCCACCGGTGATGCGCTAACCATATTAACTCAATCAACAAATGCATTTTACAGCATAATTCAAAATGAGCCTTTGAGCGAGGTCGCTGCACGGGCATGGGGGCGGATTGGAGATAGTTGCCGAATCATTGCTTCGGAACAACCTGGCTTTCATGAGCATGCGCTTCAAGCTTACCAGAAATCACTGGCGGTATCGATTAAGGTGCCTGTTAACATAAAGAATCATGCGCTTATGGGAATGGCTTATACGCTCGAGCAGTTTGGATCGAAAGATGACGCAACTGGAGGAGATCTTCTAGAATCTTTAAATTATCTGCTTGCTGTTTTTTTTGGCCGCCATTTGGACTCTGGACAGAAACAGGATCCTTATTGGAAGAGCCAAAGTGGATTGGCTGCATTGAGAATGTTGGAAAAGCTAAAGCAATATGATCAGTGGCTGGAGATTTGTGGCGAATTGGAGCGTTCTTTTCCTGGAATGAAACCAAGCTTACGAGAAAGGAGGAGGCGATTGGAGCAATTAAGGAAGGATAATCCATGAGTAGAATGGTTGTCATTCTGCCCTATATATCTTACTTTAACCCGCGTGTCAGGATTCTCCGGGGTAGATGAATTTAACGATCCGCCACTCAATGTTTGGATAATTCAAATAATGAACGTTTCAAGTAAGCAATCTCAAAAACCTGTAATTATAGAGAGATTTTTTAATACTAAGTTGATTGTAGTTTTATGGTAGCGAGCAGTGAATCATACGGTAGTCAGCACCCTCGTTCACGACGCGTGTATGTGCAGGGTAAAATGCATTCCGAAGTGAATGTGTCCATGCGTGAAATCGAATTAAGCTCCACCAGGAAATTGACTGGTGAAGCGGAAATCAACGAGCCGGTTAGGGTGTATGACTGCAGTGGACCGTGGGGGGATCCGCAGAAGGACTGTGATGTAGAGAAGGGTTTGCCTGCGTTACGCGAGAAATGGATTAGTGATCGAGGTGATACTGAGGAATACACTGGACGTGGGGTGAAGCCCGAAGATGACGGTTATCTTTCTGAGCGGCATATAGAGCACGCAGGGCGTGACCAATACCGGGCCTTCCCAGGACTTAAGCGTCTTTCACTTCGCGGCAAGGATCATCCCGTGACACAACTCTGGTATGCTCAACAGGGCATTGTGACTCCGGAAATGGAATATATCGCGATTCGTGAAAATTTAGGGCGAGACCAAATATTAGAACAAGCTGAGGGCGATCGGACGGGCTTGAGTCATCAGCATTCTGGGCAATGTTTTGGTGCGAATATTCCTGAACATATAACACCGGAGTTTGTGAGGTGTGAAGTGGCTTCAGGGCGGGCTATTATTCCAGCCAATATTAACCACCCGGAACTGGAGCCGATGATCATTGGCCGCAACTTCCTCGTCAAAATCAATGCCAATATAGGCAACAGTGCTGTAGCTTCAAGTATTCAGGAGGAAGTGGAGAAGATGCGTTGGGCCACACAGTGGGGCGCAGATACTGTAATGGATCTTTCTACCGGGAAAAATATCCACGCCACACGTGAATGGATTATCCGCAATAGTCCAGTGCCTATTGGTACGGTTCCCATGTATCAGGCTCTTGAAAAAGTGAATGGAAAGGCCGAGAGTTTAACTTGGGATATTTTTCGTGATACGTTGATTGAACAGGCTGAGCAGGGGGTGGATTATTTTACTATTCATGCAGGCGCACTGCTTCGGTTTATCCCTATGACAGCCCGGCGAGCCACGGGGATCGTTAGTCGTGGTGGAAGTATCATGGCCAAGTGGTGCCTTTTCCACCATAAAGAAAATTTCTTGTATACACATTGGGATGAAATTTGCGAAATCATGTCAAGGTATGACGTGAGCTTCTCAATTGGTGACGGATTGCGGCCAGGATCCATTGCCGATGCCAATGATGAAGCCCAGTTTGGAGAGCTTAAAGTTCAGGGGGATTTAGTGAAGCGCGCGTGGGCACATGGGGTTCAAGCCATATGCGAGGGGCCGGGTCATGTTCCAATGCATATGATCAAGGAAAATATGGAAAAGCAGTTGGAGTGGTGCCATGAGGCTCCTTTTTATACTCTAGGCCCACTGGTTACTGATATTGCACCCGGTTATGACCATATCACCAGCGGGATTGGTGCGGCAATGATAGGATGGTATGGCACAGCGATGTTGTGCTACGTGACCCCCAAGGAACATCTCGGATTACCCGATCGAGATGATGTGAAGGAAGGTGTAATCACCTACAAAATCGCTGCTCACGCTGCGGACCTTGCCAAGGGGCATCCGGGGGCGCAATATCGCGATAATGCCCTGAGCAAAGCCCGCTTTGAGTTTCGCTGGGAGGACCAATTCAATTTAAGCCTGGACCCTGACCGGGCGAGGGAGTTCCACGATGAAACCCTGCCAGCTGACGGTGCCAAGACGGCACATTTTTGCAGTATGTGTGGGCCAAATTTCTGCAGCATGAAAATCACCGATGATGTACGAAGATATGCTCAGGAAAAAGGCCTGAATGAAGAAGAGGCACTTATTGCGGGGATGGAGGAAAAATCACGGGAGTTCTCGGGCCGGTCGTCAGAACTTTACTCCAAGGTTTAGGTGAAGAGAGTCCGAGCAGTATTTGAATGACGCCGCAGGAAATCCTGGTCGCTATGGCGACTTGTATTGAGGTGAATCTTCAAAGGAGGCATGACAACTTGTAACTTTGCCTTGAATTCAGAAACACTCCCCATAATTACCCTCTTTGTGGCAACATATAGAGTGGACGATTCAATGAAATGCTAGAATAATTTTTTTGTGATCATGGCAACAGATAGACAAGAAGGGAGAGTAATTGTAGTTACCGGAACATCTCGTGGATTGGGTAGGGCGATGGCACGGGAATTTGCTGGGCAGGGACACCAGGTGGTCGGCTGTAGTCGCAATGAAAAGAAATTGCTCACCTTGAGAAAAG
>CAZAIZ010000131.1:0-5265 GCA_964485275.1 uncultured Pedosphaera sp. | reverse complement strand
CGAATAGATATCTGAAAAGAACCCCTGCCCTTTCCAAGCCATGGCTAGCTCAAACTCGATTTTGGCCAATTTCACCATACCCTTGGAAAATAATTGTTGAGCCCCGTTCAGCACCTGCAAATCATGGCCTTCAGTATTAACGTCAACAACATCAATCTTATCTATATTTTCGCCGAGATATTCATCAGCTGTTATGCAATCCGCCATTATAGACTGTTCACTCAGTAGACTATCCATTCCAAATCGAGAAACAAATTGCTCTTCCACCTCATGTAGGGAAGAAGCTCTAGGATCGACAGCTATATGAAATAATGCCTTTCCTGATTTCGAAGATATACAACGAATGTCTCCTGAGGAGTTATCTGTCTCCGGATCGATTCCAACAATTTCAATTAGGTTTGCTGGCACATAATCCCATGGAGACTTGAGCTCTCCCCCGGAGCCAACATCGAACATGACAATTCTCCCCTCAATCTCATTGAGAATACTCACACATAAATCTCTGAGACGCCTTTGGGCAATACTCGTCATTCCCCAGAAATCCCAAGAGCATTAACTGGCAGGTCCAAGCGTAATGAAGGCTCAAGCGATGTCCCCTCTTCACATTTTTTTACCGCGAAAACGGAGAAAACAATACGATCATAAGGGGTAACAGCCGTACCGGAAGGCTCGCCCCAATACCCATAGACATCAATATTAGCCGGCTTGAATTCCGATAATAAACGTAATGCATCGAAAATGTTAACCACTATATAGTTCGCTTTCTCTACGTCTTCTTTTGGGCCAGTACCGGAGAAAAGAATATATTGATAACTATTCTTTATATCATTAATTCCCGGCTCTGGAGTAAGTCGGATAGATGAAATAAAATATCCTCCCGGCTTTACCAGAGCCCAGCAAGCTTCCAAGGATTTACGAAAGTTAACATTCCAATCAACACATCCAAAGCTGATAACCAGATCAAATATTTCGCATTCAGAAAAAAGGCTTCTATCGGCTATATCACCATGGATAAATCTAAATTTTCCTCCCACAGGGACATCTTGCCGTTTGGCATACTCAATAACCGATTTATTTATATCTAACCCAATGTAGTTAATAACGTTAAAATGATCATTTAGCGCAAATCCCAATCCTCCTGCAGCACAGCCGACATCTAAAATTGATATATCAGATCCAGCTAGTCGCATGACGCGACTGACGATCTCTCTTTCCGATTTATAAAATTCATCCCAAGTTCTACGATTAAAGGCATAATACTCCCTTATCTCAGAAGTCTTATATTTAATATTCTTCATCCCTAAATTCAGTCCTTTTCACTAATTGTGATAATCAAAATAATCACATATTTTTCGCTCCAATTTTTCCATGGTATATCCATTATCGAGCGTTATGCGAATATGCGATTCAATACATGGCCAACTAAATTTCCCCTTTACCAAAATCATGTTTCTCTCCAGGAAATCCACCAACTCATCTGCAATTTTTTTGTTCCCAAAACTAATCAGCTGAAAATTTGCCGGGCACTCAGGGAAACCAAGGCCAAATCTTTTCGCGCACCCCCTAAGTACAGCCCGTCCCTCGGAAATCGATTTAATATAATAGTCTGTAACAAATTTGTTTTTTAGGATTTCCATCCCGAATTCAATTGCGATACCGTTTACTTCATGTGCCCCTCGAACTTTGGTCACAAAATTTAATACTGATGGGTCGGCGACCATATAACCTAGCCTCAACCCCGCCATTCCGCCCCATTTGGAGAAAGATCTTGTTATAATTAAGTTTTTGAAATCCCGGACTAACGGAACAGCCGTCTTTTCGTAAAATGGATAATATGCTTCATCAATCACCATAAGTATATCTCGAGCCTCACATATCTTGCACAGTGCCGTTATTTGATCTGTTGATAAAACCGATCCGGTGGGTTGATTGGGGTTCGCCAGAACAAGCATTCGGGATCCAATGTTCAATTGCTCCTCGATTAAAGTGATATTAATCTCCAAGTTTTTATCATAATGAACCTCCTGCGGAAGCCCTCCATTAATTAATGTATATATGCTGAACATGGCATAGGATGGGCAACTCATCACTACTCTATCGTCTTGGCGAACTACTGACTGAAAAATCATGCGCAAGGCGCCATCCGACCCATTTGTCGGATATATATAATCAGCGCCAATCTGCAATTCATCCGACAGAGATCGGATCAAGGGTGCCGGATTCGGATAGGAGCATATTAGGCTCGGATCCAAGCCCGCGAAAAATTCATTCAGAAAAGCTTTTTCATAAGGAGTTACCCGCTCATTTCGATCAAGGCATAAATACCCTCCCCTCCCTTCCGAAAGTTGCGGCTCCCTATAGAGATCAATTAAATGTTTTTTAGCCGCTGTTGTCATGTGACCCATCGGCCGAGGTCGCTTCGGCGAATATGGTGTCGCAAATCCAATTTTGTTTTAATGTCTCTGCATAGCTCACCTCTACTTCCTTGCCAAAATATTCACTGTACAGCCCAGTTCCTCCCGGAACACCATTCTGCAACCAATTCATATGATTCGAAAGATCATACCTTTGTTCCGGATGTGTTGATACCTGGTACCCTGCCTTTTTCAGAACATATTCCAACGAATGATGCGAATAATTATAGTAGTGTGCCTTTTGCCAATAAAACGACTGGAAGCCTTTAGCATTATATAATGTAATTAGAGCATCATCTACATTCGGTACTTCAACCAAAATTTTCCCGCCGCCCGTTAACATGCACTTTAAGTCCCTAAAGTAGCCAACTGGGTCACGTAAGTGCTCTACAACATAATACATAAGTATAATGTCATATTTCTGGCCTGTTAATTCTTCGATTTTCGAAACGGTACGAATATCCATGCTATTGGCATATTCCCTAAATAGTCTACTTGGCTCTATTCCGGTAATACCAGCGGTGTAACCTCTTAAATCATCGAGAAAATAGCCTGTCGATGATCCGATTTCCAAAACCGAATGACTTCTTTTCAGGTATTTCCTGACAAGGTTAAGTCTCCTCTCTCCCTCAGATTGTTGTGAAAAAAAATGCTCTTCTGGAGACTCCCACGAGGGACCGGATCGTTGTGCCATATAATTCTCAAAAGATTCCGCATAAAAATCATCCTCCTCTTGTTGCGACATTATTGGGTGTATGAAATTTATTCCACACGCCTGACAGATATAAACACTGGATTCCGGAGCTTGTGATACCTGATCATAAATTTGAGTGGTTTTTTCTGAACCGCAGATACGACAGATACATTTATTCATAATCACTCCATTCGCGACTTGTAATGACGAACCATATTATTTATTCCATCCTCAAGTTTTGTGCCTGGGTGAAACCCCAGTTCCGACACACTCCTTGTAATGTCTGCAAACACACCTACTTGATCGGATTCTTTTGTTTGCATCTCCTCTACAGGATGATCTTCAGGTAAATTAAGCTTATCAAGTAACAATCCTATCAGTTCCCGTACTGTTGTTTTTCTCCCGGAGCCTAGATTGTATGTTCTGTGTGGGGTTTCTTCCGTCGTTATTGCATTAATCCACGCATTAATAACATCATCAATATATACAAAATCCCGAAAGCGCTCCAATGAACCGGTAACCGGCAAAATACTGCCCTCAAGTAAATAGGAAAGGTAGATGCTTAACATACCTTGATCACGATTACTTAAATCTTGGCCCGGCCCATAGACACTGAACATTCTAAAACTTGTTGTTTTTAAGCCTTCTGCTTCAGCCAACCGCAACAGATTTTCTGAGGTTAACTTCGAAACTCCATAATAGGATACCGGAAGACACGACACATCTTCGGTAACCTGAAAGATCCCTGGATTTCCGTAAACTGCCATGGAACTAGCGTAGAGAAATCTAAAGATTTTATTATCAATACACCACCTAGTAAGAAGCAGGGTGGAGGCAGCGTTCGCTTGCAAGTCAGCATAGGGCATGTGTACTGAACGTGGACCTGAAGATTGAGCAGCCAAGTGACAAACTGCGTCAAATTTCCCAGAAGGCAAGCTCTCAACAAAATCGGGATTACTCAAATCCAGTTGGATTAATGTCGCTCCTTCAGGAATATTTTCTTTAGCTCCAGTCGATAGATTGTCAATTACAACCACCTCATTACCCAACTGGAGCAACCTCTCTGATAACGCCGAACCAATAAATCCCGCGCCTCCTGTAATTATATATCTCTTTTTATGCACTCTGACGGAGTTCCTCAGGCAGACCTTTGGAAAGTATATTTCGATTCCATCTGAGAATCTTTTTTTCCAAGATTCTTAGAGGCCATATTGTCCTTTATAACAACTTCTTCATTTTTCTCTGCTGATGAATAAAACGCATTCAAAAGCCTAATCGCCCGAGAGCCTTCTTCGAATGATATCGGGTGATTTTTCCCTTCCCGAAGATCAGAAATTACATCTCGGAAAAACCCCCAGTGCCCAAAACCGTAAGCATCTGGGATCTGTACGCTATGAGCACTTCTTTCTTCAGATGATAAAGTGTATTCATCCAACAAGTTACAAGCAAGGCCGCCTAAAATAGCCGTCCCATTTTCAGCCAGTATAGATATTGATGCTTCGAAGTCATCTGGTCTCGCTGCCGTTGTGATTTCAATCACTCCCAAAGCTCCATTTTCAAAACACATGGTAGCGACAAACGTATCCTCCACTTCAACGCTCACTAATTGAGTGGCCATCATCGCGCGCACCGATATGACATCACCCATCAGGTACTCCAAAAGGTCTATGTAGTGTATACCCTGATTGGTAAGCGCCCCTCCATCCATTGCCCAAGTGCCTCTCCAAATGTCTTTGTCGTAATATCTTTGAGGTCGACACCAGCGAACCCTGACTGTTCCCAGCACTAGCTTTCCAAGCCTTCTGTCTAATATATCCTCTCGTACTTTCTGCACGGCTTTGTTATATCTGTTTTGATATACTGGGAATATTTTGACATTACTTTCTCTAGCCGCCGCCGCCATCTCATCTAAATCAGCCAAGCGCAATGCCATCGGCTTTTCAACTATTACATGTTTTTTATAATTCTCCATTATGTCTATGGCATGCCGAGAATGCATCCCGCTAGGTGTTAGTATACAAACTACATCAGCCTCTACCTGACCCAGCATCTGATGGTAGTCGAAATATGCCGGGACACCTGCCTCCTGTGCCAAGGGATTTACCCTCTCGGGTCGCAAATCACACAATGCCACCAACTGTGCTTCTTTAAGCTCGT
>CAZAIZ010000130.1:0-5286 GCA_964485275.1 uncultured Pedosphaera sp. | reverse complement strand
GTAAAGCCAAAATCAACAAGCACAAGCGTAAAAAAGCTTCACGGGCAAACCGCCACAAGAAGCGCAAATGGTAGGGAATCAGGGCGCAAGTGTGTCCGTAATTTACGCTTCCCCATTCACGCGGTATATGACCAAATACCGAGACTCATGAGATATGTATTTTCATACGTAATGCCTTTGATAGCCGCATGGATTTTGTTGTCCATGGCTTCTGGGTGCGCCGCCCCTGCAGACCCTCCCGCGCATGAAACAGCCGGCCCGGCACTGGAGAAGGCTGGAGTCATAAAGACTAAAAGTCAGGTTAAATCACCCACAAAAGAGAAGCTTACTCCAGAGCAAGAAGAAGCAGCTGAAGAAGCTCAAATGGAACGGAAAATCCGTTCCATGGCCCATTACGCAGCAGCAACTGCACACAGGGAACGTGGCGAGGAACAGGAGGCCTTAAATGAATACTATCAGGCCGCACTTGCTGACCCATCAAACCAAAAGATGGTGATGGAGGTTGTTCAAATGCTCGCAGCTGTACGCCAACGCGACAAGGCATTCAAACTTCTAGTTGAAGCCACCAAGAACCCGGCAGCAACTGCCGGCTTACACGCCCTTCTAGCTGCGACCTACCTAGAAAAAAAGAATCCCGAACTGGCTAAAGCCGCTGCAAATCACGCAATTAAGAAATCTCCCAAATCAATTGTTGGCTACAGCTCTTTAATGCAGGTTTTTAAGTACGAGATACGTACTGGAGCAAAAAGGGTGAGACAGATACGGGAGCTACTTGACAGAGCAACGGCCCAGAAGGACACCGCTATCCCATTCCAAATTGGATTAGCCTTAATGATGGCCGAATACTTATCCATCAATAAGGAATCATCAGAGGAACTGCGACCCAAGGTCCGGAAAATGCTTGATAAAGCCTGGGCCAGTAAACCAAAAAAACCTGTCGAATTGGAGCAAATCGCCCGTGGCTATCGTTTGGCCGGTGCACACAAACAAGCCGCCGAAGCAATGGAAGCTCTTTTAAAGGTATTGCCCAACAACCCCATGGTCCTATTGGAGACGGCGAGAGAACACGCCATGGGGGGCGATATGGATCAAGCCAAATTGCACCTGGATGCGATGATTAAAAAGTTCCCCCGAGTCTGGGAGGGGCACCAGCTTCGTGCGGCAATCGCAATGGATCAGGAAGATTACACTTTGGCCGCCAAGCATTACCGGGAAGTCATTAAGCTGAACAGGAGACTTGAATCAGTTTATTACGACTTGGTGTCGGCCCTTTTGGCCGACAAACAATTCAAGGAAGCACGTGATGCACTGAGCAACGCCAAATCAAAATTTAAGATTAATTTCATGCAGCCCTACTTCTCCGCCATGATATATTTGGAAGCAAAGGACTATGCCAAGGCCCACGAGGAGTTATTGAACGCCGAGGAGTTGGCAAAAAAAACCGAGCCAAGCCGCCTCACCCACATCTTGTATTTCCAACTTGGATCCACCGCTGAAAGAGCCAAAAAATACAAGGATGCTGAAAAGTTTTTCCGACATTCCATCAAGCTCAAACCTGACTACGCTACTTCCCTGAATTACCTGGGCTACATGTGGGCCGACCGTAATGAAAACCTGGCGGAAGCCGAAGAATTTATACGACGTGCGTTAAAGATTACCCCTGACAACCCCGCCTACATGGACAGCCTTGCCTGGGTTTTCTTCAGGCGCGGCGAATTTAATGACGCACTCAAGTGGCAATTAAAAGCTCACAAACAATCCAAAGAACCTGATCCGGAGGTGTTACTGCATCTGGGAATGATTTATGCCGCCCTAAAAGACAAGAAGCGAGCGCGCAAATATATCTTGGAGGCTTCAAAAATTGAAGATATTGAGGCAGACATAAGGGCTAAAATCCAGGCCGAACTCAAAAGCCTCGACTAATTGAGGCTTAATCCTGCCTTCCGTTAACCCAATAAATTTATCCCCTTCAAGGGGTTGATTCTCACAGCGTATAATGTATAAATCCCGCCCACGTTTTTGCAGGAAATATAAATGAACATCATTATTGGTAAAAAATGATTAAGGCAAATAAGCTTCGTAAAACATTTGGCGAAAAAATCGCCGTAGATAACTTAAGCTTCGAGGTGGAGAAAGGGGAGGTGTTGGGCTTCCTTGGGCCTAATGGGGCCGGCAAATCCACCACCATGCGTATGATTACTGGCTATATTATGCCTGATAGCGGTGATGCTACAATAGGGGAATACAGTATAATTGAGAATCCTGAAGCCGCAAAATCCCTGATCGGATATCTTCCTGAGAATGCGCCATCCTACCCGGACATGACAGTCCAAGGGTTCTTGAAATTTGCCGGCGAAGTCAGGGGCATGGACGGACTGGAGCGCGACAGGGCTGTAGACCATTCAATTGACCTTTGTTTTCTTGGGCCGGTTAAACATCAATCCATTGATACTCTCTCAAAAGGATACACCCACCGGACCTGTCTCGCCCAAGCACTCCTGCATGATCCAGAGGTGCTCGTTCTCGACGAACCCACAGACGGTCTGGACCCAAACCAAAAACACGAAGCCCGTCAATTGATCAAACGGCTGGGTGAAACAAAAGCGATTGTTTTCTCTACACACATCCTTGAGGAGGTCGATGCAGCCTGCACGCGAGCCATTATCATTGATCAGGGCAGGATAGTTGCAAACGGCACGCCCAAGGAACTCATCGCACAAAGTTCCACCGACAAACTCGATGACCTCTTTCGTGATCTAACCATGCCCGACACCAAACAACAGGAGGCAGCGTAAATGAACTCTAGTCCACTGCGAAATGTATTGGTCGTCGCCAAACGTGAGTTTTGTGAATACTTCATCTCGCCAGTAGCTTATGTGTTTCTGGTTATTTTTTTACTGCTCTCCGGGTTCTTCACCTTTATGGTTGGCCAGGATTTCTTCGCTCGAAATGAGGCTTCTCTGGGATCCTTTTTCCTTTGGCATCCCTGGCTCTATCTATTTTTAGTTCCTGCCATTGCCATGCGCTTGTGGTCTGAAGAAAAACGTACCGGAACTCTTGAATTACTCCTAACTTTGCCCATTACAACCGGTCAGGCTGTCATTGGAAAGTTTCTGGCTTCCTGGGCGTTTCTGATTGTGGGCCTGATTTTAACTTTCCCTATATGGCTAGTCCCCAACATATTGGGATCACCAGATAATGGAGCCATTCTCTGCGGTTATGTTGGGAGTGCACTCATGGCTGGCGCCTACCTTGGCATTGGATGCATGGCTTCAGCACTTAGCCCTAGTCAAGTTGTCAGCTTTGTGATTTCAGTAATCCTATGCCTATTTACTATTCTGGCAGGATTCCCTCCGGTAACCGATTTCATACAGGCACTTTTCCCTGGAAATGAATCGGTCGTTGATTTCGTCGCCAACTTGAGCGTCATGACCCATTTCGAGTCGCTACAGCGCGGAGTAGTGCATTTGCGCGACCTCTTATTTTTCGCCTCTGTTATAGTGCTTAGCCTTATTGTCACCACAACGATCATTGAAACGAGCAAGGTCGGTTTAAAAAGAGAACCAGCAAGGGTTAAATTCGAAATCATAGTTAAGCTTGGCTTATTTATGGTGATGAATTCCATTGTATTAGGCTTCTTGGCCTTTATCTCAAACACCATAAATGAGACTGGTGTTTCAATCATATCTTATCTCTTTGCCACTGGATCAGCTCTCACGTTCCTTGGAGTCTGTTTAATTTTAGATTTTAAAATCCTACTTTCAAAAAATGCACGGATTGTGCCTATCATAGGCGTAGTAATATTGCTCAACTTATTAGCCGCATCTTCTTCATCAAAAGTAGATCTTACCAAAAACAAAATTCACACGCTCTCTGAGGGTAGTAAAAACATATTAAAGCGAGTCGCTGATGAACGCGGTGCCGACAAGGACGCTTTCAGAATCGATGCCCGCCTCTACTTCACCAAGGGAGATGAAAGGATCAGCCCCTTTGTTCGTCAATACGCAGCACGGGTAAAGGAATTACTCAAGGAATATGAGGCTGCCAGCGGAGGCTCAATGTTCTTCAATGAAATCAATCCGCAACCGGACACTGATGAAGAGGATTTGGCCAGACAGGACAACATCACCCGAATGCAGATCGGGCTGGATGAATTTGCCTACATCGGCCTCACCCTAAGCTACGCCGACAAATCCGAGATGATCAGCCTGTTGGAGCAGGGCCCTGGGGGAAGATCCGGGGGGCTTCGGCCTGAGGCCATGCTTGAGTACGATATCTCCTCTGCCATTACACGTTTGCTTAAGGATGAAAGTGAGGCTCCCACCATTGGGGTTATGTCGCCCCTGCAGATTAATGGCGGGTTCCCCCCCAATCTGCCCCCTCAAATGATGAGAGGCCAACGCCCTGCACCCCCCTGGTTGCTCATGCGTCAGCTGCAAGCCAGTTACGGGCGTGATAATGTCCAAACCGTGGACATGAACGTTCCCGCGATTGCCGATGACATTGATTTACTTATTGTCATCCACCCGAAGAGCATCAGTGAGAAGGCGCAGTTTGCCATTGATCAATATGTCCTCGCTGGCGGTAAGGTTGCCGCATTTTTGGACCCGAACCATGCCCTTGACCAAGGGCCGATGGGGGGTTTTTCCCCGCCTACCGGCAGCAGTTCCAATCTCGACAAACTGCTCCCAGCCTGGGGAATCAACTTTACAGGCAACCGGGTAGTTGCCGACACCGTATTTGCCCTCCGCCCACCTCAAAGCGGTGGGCCCTGGCTCACCGCCCTCGACATCCACGCCGAAGGACAAAACCAAAACGACCCCATTCTGCAACAGCTGGGCCCCTTGGTTGGCGTACATTTCGGGGCTTTCAGGAGGGAAACAGCCCAGGATGATGGGGCCCGACCTAAAGTTACACCTTTGCTTCACAGCACAACAAACTCGGCCCTCATTGACGTCAGTTCAACAAAGGGGCTGCTACCTTTGCCCTCATTTCAGCAATCCCAAGCCGCTATTGCAAAAACATTCAAAGCAACCACCGGCACCAATATGCTGGCCTTGAAATTATCCGGTGGATTTACAACTGCCTTCCCCAAGGGTGACCCCGAAAGGCCGACGCCTACGGAAGATGCCAATTCAACCGAGCCAGAGATGCCGGATAACTCACTCAAGACAGTTAAAAAAGATGCGAACCCGGTTGTCGTTTTGGTCGGTGATGTTGATTTTCTTCACGACACCAACCAGCAACTCGACCAATTCCGGGGCTTCCGCAACAGCAACATGAACT
>CAZAIZ010000129.1:1885-5309 GCA_964485275.1 uncultured Pedosphaera sp. | reverse complement strand
ATTACCCCCTCCACTGAAGGTGGGGAAATCTATCAGCAGGCCTTTGCTGAGGGCGTCTTGGATGTTTGGGGTAATCAGAAATTATCTATTGAAGCAGAAGGAGAACACGCTGCACAGGGCGGAGCGACAGCGGTGGCGATGACCGGCAAGCGGACGGTTAACTTCACTTCAGGGCAGGGTATTGTCTATGCGATGGAGCAGTATTATCACGCACCTGGCAAGCTTTCGACCATGGTTTTGGAGGTGGGGGCGCGTGCTCTGACCAAGCACGCTCTCAATGTTCATTGTGCGCACGATGACTTTTATTCTGCTCTGGACACGGGTTGGACAATGTTGATGGGGCGCGATGCCCAACATGCGGCCGATCAGGCAGTGATCCTTCGTAAATGCAATGAATTGACGCTGAACCCTGGCATGAATATTCAGGATGGGATGCTCACAACACACTCCGAGCGGACCTATCGTGCGCCTGAAGCGGATCTGCTGCGAGAGTACTTGGGAGCACCTGATGAGCAAATTGATTGCCCAACGGAGGCCCAGCGTGAGCTTTTCGGACCAAAACGCCGGCGAGTGCCTGAGATGATGGATCTAAAGAACCCCGTGCTTCTCGGGCCAGTGCAAAATCAAGAGCATCACATGAATGGAGTGGTGGCGCGCCGCGATAATTTTAATGAACCTGTTTTGGGTATCCTTGAACAATGCTACGAGGAATTTGCACAGCTCACCGGTCGACGTTATGGGCTGATCCAGGAATACAAAACAGAGGATGCGGAAACAGTATTCGTTTCTCTAGGCTGCGGTGCGGAGAATGTTGAAGCTGCCTGTGATTATCTACGTGAGCAACGAGGCGCGAAGGTTGGATCCATTCATATTAATGTCATTCGCCCTTTCCCCGAGGCCGCAATTATCAATGCCTTGCGCGGTAAAAAGAACGTTATCGTTATTGAGCGCACCGATGAAGGCATGGCGGGTGACAATCCCATGGGGCGTGATATCCGGACTGCCCTGAGCAAGGGGTTGGAATCGGCCAAGTACGGAGGTGAATTACCGGGAATTACCCCCGAAGAAACGCCGCGGATTTTCAGGGGCAGCTACGGGCTCGGTTCTCGGGATTTCCGTCCTGAACACACCATGGGAGCGTATGAGTTTGCCACAGAACAGACAGCTCGGAAGGATGGCAAGACAGCGGCCGACGGAGAGACTTATTTCACCTTAGGGATCGATCACCCTTACAGTGTGATTTCCAAGGATACACCATCTCTTCTGCCTGAAGGGGCAATAGCGGTGCGTTTCCACTCGATCGGGGGTTGGGGCATGATCACCACAGGCAAAAACCTTGGTGAGATCATTGGTAAATTCGGTCAGATTATTTCCGAGCGTAATCCTTCTTACGACGATTTGGGCCAACTGGAAGACAAGCTCTTTATTATGGCCAACCCGAAATATGGGTCAGAGAAGAAGGGTGCACCAACCAACTACTTCCTTACCGTTGCTCCAGAACGAATTCAGGTAAACTGCGAGCTCAACCATGTGGATGTGGTGCTGTGTTGTGATCCCAAGGCATTTACCCACACCAATCCGCTTGAAGGTATAAACAAGGGTGGGAGTATAGTATGGGAATCAAGCGAGACACCAGAAACAGCTTGGCAACGTATCCCTGCCAAGCACCGTCAATTTATCAAAGACAATAACATCCGTGTGTTCATCCTGCCCGGATTTGAGATTGCTCGTGAAGCGACCAATCGAGCAGATTTGCAGTTACGGATGCAGGGCAACACCTTCCTTGGAGCCTTCTTCAAGGTATCGAGTTTTCTTGCTGACCACAACATCGGTGAGGAGGAGTACAGCGAGATAGTTCACAATCAATACGAGAAGAAGTTTGGCCGGTTTGGGGCAGCTGTAGTGGAGTCCAACATGAAGGTCATGATTGGGGGTTTTGAGCGAGTAACGGAAATTCAATATGGTGAGATTGAAGATGCCGATACCTCCAGCATGCGTAATCCCATGCTGGCCCCCAAGACTGCTTCAGAAACAGAGATGCCTGCAACTGCAGGATGCGATGCTAGTGGGTGCCCAAGTTGCGCGCCACCTGAAGGACAGGAACGTGCGCCCTTTCAGACACTGGAAAAATTCGATTCGGAATTCCGTAATGACCTTGGCTATCACCAGCCTTCAGGCGCCTTTGCGAGTTTGGCGGTGATGGGTGCGGCAAGCGGTGCGACGCAGAGTAAATATGTTGCCCGACGCGAGACGCCAGTTTATATAGCGGAAAACTGCACACAATGCATGGAGTGCATTACCGCATGTCCGGATACTGCTCTTCCAAATACTGCTCAGGATCTTAGTACCATCCTTGTTACTGCGATACGAAACTATGTTGATGACAAGGAGTCGGCGAAGGCGCTTCTCAATGAGGTGGCAGGCTTGGATGAGCGGTGTAGAGCAAAGATGAATGAAGTTGTCGCCGCCAAAGGGAAGGAGCCCTTGAAGGATATTCTGCGCACTGAAGTGGATCAGCTCACAAGTATTGATTCTACTTCAAGAGAAGAGTTTCTCCACATTATAGACAAGCTTCCACTGGCATATAACGACGTTACGGCTATTTATCGAAGTGTTGAGAAGAAGAACCCAGGGAATGGAGGCATCTTTTCGATTTTCGTCAGTGACCTTTGTAAGGGTTGTGGCGAGTGCGTGCAGGTGTGCGGCGACCACGATGCATTGCGCATGACACAGGAGACCCCGGAGCTTAATGCGGACCTCACAACTGCCCAGGTATTCAGTCGTTTGCTGCCCGATACCAACCAGAAATTTCTTGGCCTGTATAATGATGATAGTCCAGAGGCTTCCCGCGAAGCAGCCTTGCGCAATCATCTGATGGTGCGGCGCAACTATGAGGCTCTGGTTTCGGGTGATGGAGCTTGTGCGGGGTGTGGGGAGAAGAGCGTATTGCGTGCAGTCGCCTCTGTGACCGAGGCATACATGCGCCCACTTTACCATAAAAAGGCTGCACGTTTGCGGGAAAAGGCCAATAGTTTGGAGGAGAGCGGCCTGGCCAAGCTTGACGCCCTCAAGGTTCGTAGTGAGGATGAATATAACTGGTTTAAGCGCAGTGTTGCCCACTCGGTGATGGGATTGGGCGGTGAGAATGATGAGGATACAACCCACCGCTTGGAGCAGCACGGCGAGATAACCGATCAGGAAACCATTGATGCACTGATCGCCGTGATGCGGCAGGATGCCTTTAACCACCGTGATTTGCAGGCGATTGATGGTCGTATGGCCAATGGCATGAGTACCATGTATATGGGTGCCCACACTGGGTGCAATACGGTATATGGTTCTACACCCCCCTCCAATCCGCATCCCTATCCTTGGATGAATTCGTTGTTTCAAGACGGGGCAACCATCAGTTGGTTGATCGGTG
>CAZAIZ010000129.1:0-1785 GCA_964485275.1 uncultured Pedosphaera sp. | reverse complement strand
CCTTGGATGAATTCGTTGTTTCAAGACGGGGCAACCATCAGTTGGTTGATCGGTGAATCTGCGGTTTTGAATCATGCTCGTCGTTCAGTGGCACCGGAACGTTTGGCGACTTCCTTGCTTGAGCGTGAGAATGATGTAAGCAGTGAGCGTGAGTATTTTGAATTGACCCATTTGGATGATGCCCTGATGACCGATCAGGAAATTCGGGAAATGCCCAAAGTGTGGGCCATTGGCGGTGATGGTGCGATGGGTGATATTGGTTTTCAAAATGTATCCAAAGTAGTGCTGCAAAATCGCCCCAATGTGAAGTTGCTCATGCTCGATACACAAGTGTACTCCAATACCGGTGGTCAAAATTCCGACAGTTCGAATATGTTGGGAGGTTATGACATGAACCAGTTTGGAGTGGCATCACAAGGCAAGCTCATCGAGAAAAAGAGTGTTGCCGAGACTTTTACCGCTGGTCATGGTTCACCGTATATTGCGCAGGTTTCGATGGCAAACTCGGCCAAGTTGTACAAGGCGATGCTCGACGGCTTAGAATACCGAGGCACAGCTTTTTATCAGTGTTATACATCATGTCAGCCTGAGCATGGTGTGCCTGACGACATGAGTGCTGATCAGGCCCGTACAATTCGAGATAGCAGAGGAATGCCTGAGTTTATCTATAACCCACGGGGCGGTGAGACGATACAGGAAGGTTTTGAGCTTAAAGGAAACCCCTCCATCAAACGAGATTGGTGGGAGACCAAGTATCCTTCTACCGGTGAAAAATATAATATGACGGTTGCTCACTGGGCGACGACCGAGGCGCGGTTCAGGCGGCACCTCAAAGAAATTCCTGAAGCGCAAGTAAGTGAGTTTATTCATATGGACAACATTCTTACTTTGATTACACAGCAGGATGTTACTTACCGGCGAGTGTTCGATGAAGGACACCATGCTTACGTGCCAGACTGGGGGGTTTATTTTAAGGCGGAGATCAATGGGAAATTCAAATATTACACTGTAAGTCGCCAGATGGTACTCTTCCATATTGAGCGGCGAAAGGCTTGGCGGATGCTACAGAGCCGAGCGGGCATAGAGAATGAGGATTATGCCGCCCAAAAGGTCCTGCTAAAGAAGCTGGAGGATGGGCAACTCTCACGTGAAGACCTCCTCGATCGTGGTGCCGTCCTTATAAATGAGCAGATAACCGCCTCAAAAGAGGCATAGAGATTTTCTGAAGCTTACGAATTAAATCACCACCTTCCCTAAGCTTATTGAGAATCTGATTTAGAATTATTCTAAATATAATTGACTGTCTCACTTTATTGTTTGACGGTTTCCTTAACGCATGGAAGACGAAAGGGCACGCACGGTATTTGTGCCACCGCGCCGCGAGCGTAGTGTGGTGGAGGCTCATCTCGCAGAGGCGGGCTTACGCCCGACCTCTCAAAGGAGCCTTGTCTATGAGGTTCTATTGGGCCATGCCAAGGAACATCCGACTGCCGATGAGATTTTTATTCAGGCGAAACAGGAGAAGCCGGATATCTCCATGGCAACCGTCTATAACTGTCTTGATGCGTTGGTAAGGCATAACCTGATCAGGCAAATGCACTTGGATCGTGCAGCCACGCGTTATTGTCCAAACATGCATGAGCACGCACATTTTCTTTGCGAGGAGTGTGGTGAAGTTTCAGATTTTGAAGGGCAAGCTAAACCGCGTCAGAGTGGGTTCAAGGTACCTCGCGAGTTTAAAGTGACTCAGGTTGAGATGAATATGCGCGGTTTGTGTCCTGATTG
>CAZAIZ010000128.1:0-5411 GCA_964485275.1 uncultured Pedosphaera sp. | reverse complement strand
CGATTCCAAGATCGAAACTGGCCAATCCGCGGTGTTCGCGTCCCCAACCCTTGCGTAACATGGAGTAGGGGAGGAGAAAGGTCATATTAATGCCAACAGCTGTGGCGGCGGCGGTAACCATGCGGTCTCGTTGGGAGCCGAGTATGGTGTTTTTCCAATAGTCCGGATCACTGGAACCACTGATGATATCCTTGAATTTGTCGGCCGGTTGAGATAGCAGCGAGAAGTCCGGGATAAAGCCCTTTAAAATAGCACCCCAATCGAGGTTTCCAGCCATTACGGCGACCACACCAAAGAAACTAAGGACTACCACGCCCACCATGATCTTAAGGATTAAGTCAAAATATTTGACGGCCTTACTGTCATACATCAACACAACTACTGTTCCGATCACGAATAGAACAACCGCACATAGTTTGTCGTCGCCTTCACCGGCGAACACGCCCAGATTTTGTTGTAGCGCAGCAGTCCCAAGTGAAAACTGAGGCATTGCCCAGACAAGGTTGGCCAGCATGGCGGCGATCAGCCAGCCCCAGCCCAGTACGGGATTGATATGTTCGTTGATGGCTTGAAAGGGTTTCTTGCCGGTGGACAGTGTGACGTAACCAATGACTGATAGCATCAGTACCCCGAGGATCATCATGATCGGCTGTAGCCAGAGTAGTTGAGTGCCACCAATTACGCCGAGGTACAGGCTGCCGGCCAGGGAACCGCCGCCCAAAGTGATTGCTCCCTGTAACCAGCCGGGGCCGGATAGCTTGGTGTAGGTTAGAAGTTTTTCGGAAGTAGGCTTGTACTCAACTTCCTTGAGTAATTCCTTCTCCTTGGCCAAAGAATCATTCGTCTCGCTCATAAGACAGCCCAGAGTGAACGGGGTTTTAGTCGGAATTGAAAGCCTGAAAATTGAGCGTATTTACCGATTCTTAGCTAAATCCAGACAAACCAGATAGGCTTCACTACGTAGATAAACACGCCTATCTGCCATTGCGGGAGCAGCCCAGCAGGGGTAGCGCAGTTGAGGAACCATGTAAGAAGCTAACTCAATAGGTTTTTTTGCGTTCAATTCGAAAAGGCCAAATTTGCCCGTTTCTCCCAACACAATCAGTTTTCCATCAGCCTGGATGAATGAGCCGCGGCCATATTTTTTCGAAGGTGGACCGTATTTTTGCCAAGCCTCATCTTGGCTCCAAAGCAGTTTGCCTGTTGAAAATTCTACGCAACGAAATTTGGCATCAGGCTCATTGCGTCCACTGAAGGCATAGATATTGCCCTCATGTACAATGGGCGTCATCCAGTGCAAACCCAGCACCTCTTCAAGACGGGGGGCATCAGCCTGAATACGGTGTGTTTGATCGCTCCAAACTTCGGTATAACCGCTGAGGTCTTTTTTGATTTTCAGAACGAATGAGCCTTCTCCGTAGTATGCCGAAGAAAAGAAGACTTGGTCGCCTATCACCACAGGATTGGAGGCATTCACCGAATCATTTTCGCGAGCCCGGAACCAGCGCTTGAAATATTCCCTTCCGCTTGCTGGATCTAGGGCAACCAATCCCTGTCGCATCAAACAAAAGGCAATACGTTTACCATGGACAGTTGCAATTACAGGTGAGGCATAGCTTGCGATTTTTTCCTGACCGCGCCAAATCATTGTGGGTTCTCCTCGCCAGCCAAGTTTAGGTGTGCCATTCCATGTCTTTTTTCCGATACTTTGCCATACCGTTTTACCTGTCCTGGCGTTAAAGGCCACCATGCCACTATTGGGTTGGCCACCTACCATGGTGAGCAGTAGATCGCCTTCCAGTATAGGAGTGCTGCCAACCCCAAAAAAGTTTGGGATGACCGTAAAGTCTTTATAGGTATCGCGTCTCCAGATTTGTTTTCCGGTGGCAAAGTCGAGGCACAATAGAATCCCCTCAGCCCCATAGGTATAAACGCGATTTTTGGTAAGCAGGGGGGCGCAGCGCGGGCCATTATTATAGCCATAGGGGTCTTCGTAACTTGTGGGATAGGCATGACGCCATATCAGTTTACCTGTTTTGGTATCCAAACAGTCAATTACTTCAACATCCAAATGGTTGGCAACAGATTGGGGTAGGGGGATGTAGCCGCGAGGGGCGCGCTGGGTATTGTTTTGTAGTGATAGTTTGAGGCTTTCTACAGTAAGTTGATCTTTGGCTTTAAGGGCAGTTAATTCGCGATTTAGGTATTTTACCACCGATTCAAACGTGTCGCCTTCCTCTACCTTGAAGAGTTTGTTGGTTCGGTGGAATACCACGATCTTCCCATCCCTTATTGAGGGAGCAGAGTATCCGGTTCCAATTCGTCTGGAAAATATCTGCTTCGGGCCAGCCTTGGGGAATGAATCAATTAAGCCCGTTTCCTCAGAGATATTATTGCCATTTGGACCAAGAAATTGCGGCCAGTCATCAGCCTGTACAGGGACGGCACCTCCCAGAAGAAGGATATGGATCTTAATAATGTCAGGAAGAGATGGCATAAGCCGTCTTGGCGCTCTGAGAGAATAATCAGGCATTAAAAGGGCGCAAGGCAAACTCATTTGCCATTAAGGTCAATGCACATCAGTTTATTTTCGCCGCGAAAATAAAACCTGCCATGGGCCAATGCGGGAAAGGCTCGCACTTCTTCACGAGTGACTTTGGAGCGTTGAAGGACAGTATAGTTTTTGGGCGATGCGGCAATGCGTACAAGTTCGCCTCGTTCAGTCAGAACCAATATTTCCTTGTTGGCCAGAGTGAGAGTGCCTGAACGTAACCCGGGTTGATTCCAGAGAACACGGCCGGTTTTTAGCTCAATACAACGTAAATCGGCCCCTGCTTCTTGTCGTCCGTGAAAACCGTAGAGATAGCCATCAAGAGTTACGCAGCTGGAGTAGTGGCAGCTCATGGAATTGTCTCCCGACCAGAGCGTTTTAGTTTTGGTTCCTTCGATGGTTAGCACAGTTGCCCCTTTGCCATAGCTGGTGGAAACAAATACGAGATTGGCCACTGCGACGGGAGTGCAGGCATTGACACTGGCATTCATGGCCGGGCGCCAGCGCCGGGAGAAGTGAATTTTTCCGTTGGATGGATCTAGTGATACCAGTCCTTCTCGGGTGAAGAAAAGCGCATGCGATACTTCCGTTATCGGGGAAAGAATTGGTGATGCGTAGCTCGCGGCTTCATCGGTGGATTGCCATCGGAGTTTTCCGTTGGACGTATCAAGTCCTATAATTCCTGCCCCGTTGTCGCCGCCTATGTTAAGTAGTAAAGTGTCCTTAACGACAAGAGGCGAGCAGGCAAACCCGAAGAAACCTTTTTTTGCCTTAAAACGTGTACGAGCATCAAGGGCCCATAATTTTTTCCCGTTTTTGAAGTCCCAAGCGTGAATCTTACCGTGTGCCCCATGAGTGAAGACTTTTCCTTTTGCGATTGAGGGTACCGCGCGAGGACCGTTGTCAAATCGGAAATCATCAATGTAATCTGCCAGGTAGGCAGCCCGCCAAATGGGCTTCCCGGTGGAGGCGTCAAGACATTCGATTATTTCCTGATTGTTGATGCGATGGAAAAGGATCAACTTGCCTTCTGCGATCGCGGGACCTGCGAATCCGGCCCCGATGTTTTTTTGCCATATTACTTTCGGGCCATTGGCAGGCCATAAGGGGAATGCTTTGCCTTGATAGGAGCCATCCCTTCGTGGGCCAAGGAATTGGGGCCAGTCTTCTGCTCTCAGTAGTGTTCCGATTAGGAATAGGGCCAGCAGGATTCGCATGGGGGCAAGAATAGCAATTGAGTGAATGGACTCAAGCCCACATCAGAACCAGCGCTGCAATTAGGGCTATACCTACGAGCCACCAGAACCAATGAAGGCCCTGGGGGATAATCTTGGTCTTTTTGTTTGACCCAAATTCGCGCTCCACGAACCCATCGTAATCGAAATCTTCATCCGGAAGTCCCAAATCCCCGGAACAATGGTCTCCCCAACCACTTTCTTCGTCAGCGCCACATTCAGGGCAGGCAGCGGCACGTGGAGGAATGTTAGCGCCACAGTGGGCGCAGGAGTCGGGCGATTCAGAGAGCATTAACCCATGCCTGCGTATTCCTCATCGGTCTTGAGGTCCATCCCCATAAGTACGTAATCGTGATTGATAGCCTGCATGTCCTGGACGTAATCCTCAAGCTTTACGAGATGAGTGAAACCGAGTAGGGCATACATTTTCTGGGTGCCCTCCTGCTTGTCAATGAATTCGGCCTCGATCTTCTGCAAACCAGCCATACGCGCAACGTCTATCAGTTCCTGCACGAGTTTGCCTGCGATACCTTTTTGGCGGTATTTTGGTAATACACTGCTACTGATACGGCTGATGTGACGTTTCCATCCACCCTTGTTTTGCAGCAGGGAAGCGACAGCGATAATTTTACCTTCGTGGATGGCCAGCAAGGGCAGGCGGGAATGCAATTCAATGTTTTCGCACCAAGCCTTGATAACTTCCGGGTCGGTGACCCGGTGTTTAAAGAACATTAATTCCGGTTGGGGCAGATTTTTAAAAAAGCTGAGTAGGGCCTTTTCATCGCCCGCCTCTAGTGGTCGAATTTGCATTTCGATGCCATCATCAGCAGTAAATGATTTATCTATCTCCTTAAGGGCCAGTTCAAATGACATAATGAGGTAAAAGGTTTGCGTGTTGCGTCACTAATCAGTTTCTGTTTCTGAGGTCGCGGGGAATAATTCTCCAGTAATACCTACACTCTTTGTGAAGATTTCGGGTTTGAGTGCTGCAGGATTCAGACTCCAGCGTGCAGCCAATTGCGATATGTCAGCCGTATTATTGTTGAGGCGGTTGACTTGTTTTAAATCCAAATTTTCAATGGAATCCCCATATTTATGACATTCCATTCCCAGTACAGATTCTTCAGGCGTAATGGTCCCCTGATTCCACAGAGTCTCCCCGCACCACGCATAAGCTCGTTCAATGTGACCGGTGTGGGCACGTACCCAGCAATGGTGGCTCAAGGCACTGTTCAGGCTAAAGAACTGTACGTGCCCTAGACGCTTGCTGATATGGCTAATGAAATGGAAACAGAAATCAATATCTTCCTCCGGAGCAGGCAGGGCAGGTCCAACCACAAGAATCCAGCCATTAACAGGCGGCGAGATAAAGAGTCTTTCGACTCCCGAAATAGCGAAGCCATCTTCCCATGAACAACGGCGCGGCTTAGATAGTCCCAATGTTTCTTGAACTGCAGCTACATTCCCGCTGCGGATGGCCAACCATTGCTCGGGTAAATCCAAGCTGCTGGGAATCAATTCCTTCAACAGGGGTTGGCTCATTATTTTTTGATGCTTCGTTTGGGCAATTTTTCTTCGAGTAACAAAGTAATAGCAACCTGAGACCAAAAGAATACCCAAGAATA